>JBAZRJ010000004.1:0-68336 GCA_041662985.1 Clostridia bacterium | reverse complement strand
TTCTCAGCGATTTTACTTACTAAATCTGATTTGTTCATTTATTTAACCTCCTATATTTGGAATTCGACTTTATTTTATAACTAAAAAAGCCATAAGTCAATACCTTCAGAACAAAATTATGGTTAAGATTTATATTTAAGGGGAAATATCTCAAGGTACATTGATTGGTTTTAACGGGCTGAAAAAAATAAAAAATGATATTGACATAAATTTAACAATGTTTTATAATGGTATTGTGAAATAAATAACAAACTTTTAATTATCAAAGGGGTGGGGGAAATGACTAAAAAAGATGACAGTGATTATGTTTCAAAAATTGACGATATGGTATCAAAAGCGAGAGTCGCTTTGAAGGCTTATATGGGTATGGATCAGGAGAAGATTGACAAAATAGTTAAGGCTATGGCCATGGCAGGGGTTGAGGAACACATGAAACTTGCTAAAATGGCATTCGACGAAACAAAAAGAGGTGTGTACGAAGACAAGATAATCAAGAACCTCTTTGCAACGGAATATATTTATAACAGTATTAAGAATGAAAAGACTGTCGGAATAATAAATGAAAATGAATATGAAGACTATGAAGAAATTGCGGAACCTGTTGGTGTAATCGCAGGAGTCACACCTGTTACAAACCCCACATCAACAACTATGTTCAAAGCAATCATCTGCACCAAGACAAGAAATCCAATTATATTTGCATTCCACCCTGCAGCTCAGATTTCGAGTTCAGAAGCGGCAAGAGTCTTAAGAGACGCAGCGGTTGAAGCAGGGGCACCTCCAAACTGCATTCAGTGGATTGAACATCCATCTATAGAAGCAACCGATGAACTGATGAATCATCCGGGAATCAGTCTTATACTTGCAACAGGTGGTTCGGGAATGGTCAAGGCAGCCTACAGTACAGGAAAACCGGCATTGGGAGTTGGTCCGGGGAATGTTCCGTGCTACATTGAAAAAAGCGCAAACATCAAAAGAGCGTGCACTGACCTTATTTTGTCGAAGACTTTTGACAACGGTATGATATGTGCTTCGGAGCAATCTGTAATTGTTGACAGAGAAAAGGCAGAAGAATTTGAAAATTACATGAAAGAAAATAATTGTTACTTTTTGACCAAAGAGGAGATTCCGTTGCTGTCTGAGATTGCAATTGATAAAAGCAAATGTGCTATGAGCCCGAGTGTTGTGGGCCAATCGGCTTTTACGATTGCTAAAAATGCGGGAATAAAAGTCGACAAAGAAACTAAAATATTGCTGGCAAGATTAGACGGTGTCGGAGATAAGTATCCTCTGTCCCGCGAGAAGTTAAGCCCTATACTTGCATATTATGTTGTTGACGGCTATAAAGAAGGCATTAAGCTGATGGAGAAGATTATTGAATTTGGCGGAATGGGCCACTCGGCAGTTTTGCATTCTAAAAACGAAGAGATTATTGAATTGTTTTCAAATACCGTCAAAGCCGGAAGGTTAATAATCAATTCACCTTCAACGCACGGTGCGATAGGCGATATATACAATACGAATTTACCTTCATTGACGCTGGGCTGCGGTTCGTATGGAAAGAATTCCACGACATCAAATGTTTCTGCTGTCAACCTGATCAATATAAAAAGAATGGCGAGGAGAAGGATAAATATGCAATGGTTTAAAATTCCCGGTAAAATTTATTTTGAGTATGGTGCAACGCAGTATCTGAAAGATATGCCGGACATAAACAGGGCTTTCATTGTCACGGATCCTTATATGGTTAAACTTGGGTATGTCGACAGGATTCTTTATTACTTAAGAAAACGCGAAAAATATGTGCACAGTGAAATATTCTCCGATGTTGAATCTGATCCGTCAGTCGACACAATTATGAAAGGCGTCGAGATGATGAACAGGTTTAAACCCGATGTAATAATAGCTTTGGGCGGCGGATCTGCAATCGATGCTGCAAAGGGAATGTGGCTGTTTTATGAACATCCGGAACTTGAGTTTGACGAATTAAAATTAAAATTTATGGACATCAGAAAAAGAGTATTCCAATTTCCAAACATGGGGAAAAGGGCTAAAATGGTTGCGATTCCAACTACTTCAGGAACCGGTTCTGAGGTGACATCGTTTGCTGTTATAACAGATAACAAGAAAAATATGAAATATCCGCTTGCAGACTATGAACTGACACCTGATGTTGCGATTATAGATCCTGAATTTGTAATGACGGTTCCGCCCGCAGTTACGGCGGATACAGGGCTTGATGTTTTGACACATGCAATAGAATCATATGTTTCAATTATGGCGTCCGATTATACGGACGGTCTTGCAATAAAAGCAATTCAGATGGTTTTCGAATACCTTCCAAGGGCGTATAAAGACGGCAGCGACCGCAAAGCGAGAGAAAAGATGCATAATGCTTCAACAATAGCGGGCATGGCGTTTACAAACGCTTTTCTGGGAATCAACCATAGTCTTGCGCATAAGCTGGGAGGGGAGTTCCACATACCTCACGGAAGAGCGAATGCAGTATTGCTGCCGTATATTATAGAATACAACTCAAAAAAACCGACAAAATTCGTTTCATTCCCTAAATATGAAACATTTACGGCAGATATTAAATATGCTGAAATTGCAAGAGAAATTGGATTGCCTGCCGGCACCACGGAAGAAGGAGTTCAGAGTCTCATAAAAGCCGTAAAGGGTTTAATGAGAGAAGTAAACATCCCTGAGACGATTGCCGAATGCAATGTAGACAGAAAACAATTTATGGCACGGGTACCTGAATTGGCTAATAATGCCTACGGGGATCAATGTACTACCAGCAATCCGAGAATGCCTTTGGTAAGTGAACTGGAAGATTTGTACATCAAGGCGTATAACGGTTGACAAAAGGGGCGAAAGCCCCTTTTTTTTATTAATTTCAAATGTCGTTCATACTTGCACTTTGCCGGGTTATATATTAAAATCTTATTGGTGCCTTAATTGATTTCGGAGGATTAATTATGAAAGAAATAAGTGCGGAAAAAATCACAGCAACCGTTCAAAAGCTTTGCATTGAGGCGAATTACTTCCTAAATCAGGACATTATTGATGCTTTAAAAGAAGGAATTAAAACCGAAGAATCATCGGTAGGCAAAGAAATTTTAGAGCAGATTGTTGAAAATGCCAATGTTGCTAAAACCGAAAACATGGCGATTTGCCAGGATACGGGAATGACGGTTGTCTTTTTGGATGTCGGCCAGGAGGTACATATATCCGGAGGACGACTAAACGATGCTATCAATGAAGGTGTGAGACGCGGATACAAAGAGGGCTTTTTAAGGAATTCCATCGTAAGAGATCCATTGGAAAGAGTGAATACAGGGGATAATACTCCCGCAATAATTCATTATGAAATTGTTTCGGGTGAAAATATAAAAATTACTGTTGCCCCAAAGGGCTTTGGCAGTGAAAATATGAGTGCGGTAAAAATGCTTAAACCATCGGATGGTATTGACGGAGTTAAAAAGTTCATAATGGAAACAGTTGAAAATGCGGGGCCGAATGCCTGTCCTCCATTGATTGTGGGAATCGGAATCGGCGGTACGATTGAAAAAGCAGCAATACTTGCAAAAAAGGCACTTACGAGGTCAATAGACAAAAGCAGTCCATCGGAATTCTACAGGGATTTGGAGCTGGAATTGCTTAATAAGATAAACAAGCTGGGAATCGGACCATCCGGTTTTGGAGGCAACACAACAGCACTTTCGGTTAATATCGAAACATTTCCGACACATATCGCAGGACTACCTGTAGCTGTTAACATAAGCTGTCACGCGACAAGACACATGGAGGCAATTCTTTAAAAAATCATCTGCCGGAGGTAGGAAAATCGAATGTTACAGGTTATTGATACCCCGCTAACTAAATATGATGTGAAGAAGCTTCATGCAGGCGACACCGTTATTATTAACGGAACGATTTATGCGGCACGCGATGCTGCTCATAAAGAGATGATGAGGCTTTTAGACGAAGGGAAGAGTCTTCCGTTTGATATAAAAGACCAGATAATTTATTATGTCGGACCATGTCCCTCAAAAGACGGCTATGTCATAGGTTCTGCGGGTCCTACCACAAGCGGGCGGATGGATGCATATACGCCAAGGCTTATTGAAATGGGCTTAAGCGGAATGATAGGCAAAGGTTTCAGAAGCGATGAAGTTATAAATGCAATGGTAAAAAATAATTGTGTTTATTTTGGCGCAATAGGAGGGGCAGGTGCTCTGATTGCTAAATCCATCGTCAAGCAGGAGATTGTTGCATTTCCCGAGTTGGGACCAGAGGCGTTGCGAAAGCTCACGGTAAGCGATTTCCGCACGACTGTGATAATAGATTCATACGGCAAGAACCTGTATGAAACCGGAAGAATGAAATATAGGGAATGTTAACAGAAACTTAACAAAATAAACAGAAGATGTTTTGAAATTCAGATATAATATTTAAGGAGGAAAAAATTATGGCTAGAATTACAACGGATACTATTATTTCAGAAGTATTAAGAATTGATGGGGGTACTATTCCAATATTCTTAAACAGCGGGATGCATTGTTTGGGCTGTCCGTCTTCTTCAGGAGAAACCATTGCGGAAGCTTGCGCTTTACACGGAATAGATGCCGAAAAGCTTGTAAAAGAATTAAATGATTATTTAGAGAGCAAGGAAGAAAAATAGAAAAGGGAAGGACAAAATTATGGCGACCAGAGTTGTTGTAGGAACTCAATGGGGAGACGAAGGAAAGGGCAAGTACATTGACATTTTGTCAAAGAATTCCGATTTTGTTGTCAGATTTTCAGGCGGAAATAACGCAGGTCACACGATTGTTACCGGGGGTGTCAAGTATGCGCTGCATCTTATTCCGTCGGGAATATTTCATAAAAACATAAAGTGTGTAATCGGAAACGGTGTTGTTGTCGATCCGGGTGTTTTGATTGAGGAAATGATGGATTTGAATTCCAAAGGAATCAATACCGATAATCTCTTAATCAGTGAAAGGGCTCATGTTATAATGCCTTACCACAGGGAACTTGACGAGCTTCAGGAAAAAGCAAGGGGAGACGGAAATCTTGGGACCACTAAAAGAGGAATCGGGCCCGCCTATTCTGACAAGACCGAAAGATCCGGAATAAGAATGTGCGATTTGATTGATGATGAGGAGTTCTCAAAAAAAGTCAGAGAAAATTTGAAGACGAAAAATCAAATTATCGAAAAGGTTTATGGCGGAAAAGCTTTTAACGCCGATGAGATAATTGACGAATACAGAGAATATGCACGGATATTGAGAAAACACATAATTGACTCAAACGAGCTCTTGTTTGAAGCGATAAAAGAAAAAAAGGAGATACTCTTTGAAGGCGCACAAGCGACATTCCTTGATTTGGATTTTGGAACATATCCTTTCGTAACTTCTTCGAATCCTGTAGCAGGAGGTGTATGCACAGGGGCAGGAATCGGACCGATATTCATTGACGAGGTTTACGGGGTATTAAAGGCTTATACTTCAAGAGTAGGAACAGGACCATTCCCGACTGAGCAGAATAATGAAACAGGAGATACAATCAGGGAACTTGGATGGGAGTACGGAACAACAACAGGGAGACCGAGACGCTGCGGATGGCTTGATACGGTTATGATCAGATATGCGGCGATGATAAACGGACTTACTGCACTTGCAATCAACCATGTCGACACAATCGGGAAACTCAAAAAAATAAAGCTATGCACCGGTTATATTAAAGACGGCGTGAAAACAAACAGCTTCCCTGCAAGCTTAAATGTGCTCGCGAAGTGCATTCCGGTTTACGAAGAATTTGATGGATGGGATGAGGATATTTCAGAAATCAGAAACTATGATGACCTTCCTGAGAACGCAAAAATATACCTTTCGAGGATTGAAGAGCTTGCAGGAGTCAAAATTAAACTAATTGGCGTTGGTAAGGAAAGAGAGCAAACAATCAGAGTTTAAAACATGAACACATTTTTCGGGGACGGTTCTAAATATAAATTGGGAACGCTTCTCACTTTTATCAGTCACATAAGTCAATGTGTCACGAGGTGTGAAATTGCCGACTCGGGATGTTTTCTTTGAAATTATTTTGAAAACATACTCGTCTTCAACTTCAACCTCTGCCACATTTTTTATCTTATAATTAAGAATCGTCCCCGAGAAGTGTCCCCGAGAACCGTCATCCCCAAGTTTTTATTTGACAGACAGTAATACTTGATGTAATATGTATACTTGTGTAATGTAGGAAATAAAAGAGAACCATCTCTCTTTTGGGTTATAAAATTACCCACTGCGTTTCATATACGGGCCGTTAGCTCAGGTGGTAGAGCACTTGACTTTTAATCAAGTTGTCCGGGGTTCGAGCCCCCGACGGCTCACCAAAAAGGATCTGCAAATAATTTTATTGCAGATTTTTTTATGTGCTTTTATTCAATTATGCAGCAATTATTTAATTGTGCAGCAAGAGATAATTTATGATGCAAAAATATGCATCAAATATTGAATCAAAATGTGTTGCATAAATTGATGCATAAGAGTATAATAATTATGAGGTGATTTTATGACAAATAAATCAAAAACGGTTAGATATACTGCGACGTTGCCAGAGGAATATATTTATGAATTAAGAGAACTTGCAAAAGATGAGAAAATACCATCCGTGAATTATGCAGTCAATGAAGCACTTGGTGCCTATCTGAAACAAACAAAGAAAGAGCAGTTTGAGGAGCAAATGAAAGAAGCTGCGCAAGACAAAGCTTTTTTGAAAAGAACCTTGAATTGCGAAGATGACTTCAAATACGCAAACAGTGAGGTGGGCAGAGAGTGGTAAACAAATGGGAGATTTATTATTGTGATCTTGACCCTGTCCGTGGCAGTGAACAAAAAGGGACCCGACCTGTTTTAATTATATCTGCGAATGCTGTAAACCATAACTTGACTGTCTCAACCGTTTTACCATTATCAAGTGTCAAAGGGAGCGAGAAAATTTATCCCACAGAAATCTTGTTGTCGACCGAGATATCGGGGTTGCCAAAACTATCTGCAGCAATGGTACAGCAGATAAGAACGATATCTCATAACAGACTCATAAATAAAGTCGGAAGTATTTCAGATCAAGAAACGCAAGAAAAAATATCTGATGGTTTATTAAATTATTTCGACTTATAGAAAGACTTTGATAAGTTGAGCGCAGTGTATAAGCTTGACAGCTAAAGTTTCATGGTTTGAATCTGTAAAAAAATGTATATTGACGAAATATATAGTAAAATGATAAAATTTAAGCAAGAAGATTTTTACATTATTATTACAGACCATACTGGAGAAATTATGAAGATACTTCTGAGACTGCGTGACTTTTATAAAAAAAACACCCCATACTTCATGTTGTTTGTGCTTATTGTTTTTTTGGCGCTATCTCTGAGGGACGGACATATTTTTCAAAATGGTTTTTCAAAGATAATGAATGCGGTTACATATCTGATATGGCATAATACTATTGAGATTGCAAGTATTATTATTGCAATTGCCGTATTTTTTATTTCATATTACACTTATGAAATGTCAAAGAATTTCAGAGCCTTGTTTATGGGTTGCATACTGCTTCTTATGGCGTTCATAGATTATTTTCATGTTCTTAGTTTCAAGGGCATGCCCGATTTCCTTTCTTTCAATGTAACAAACAAAGCAACCACATATTGGGTAATTGCCAGATTAATTGGCGGAATAGGGTTTTTTGTAGCCGGATTGCTTCCTATCAAAGTCAAGTTTAAAGTCAGGAAGATTTATTTTTTTATTGTCCCGCTGTTTATCAGTATTGCAGTTCTTATCCCGGTTTCGTTCTTTCCAAAAGTCATTCCTCCAATGTTTATTGACGGAACAGGATTAACAGAGGCAAAAAAACTTATTGAATATGTAATAATATTTTTAAATCTGGGTGCTGCGTTTCTCTTTCTGCGTATATATTTAAAAACAAAAGAAATTTACAATTTTGTTCTTGCGTGCGCTCTAATCATAGGTGCTTTTAGTGAGCTTGCCTTTACGTTCTACGAAGATATTTATGATATTTATAACTATCTTGGACATATATATAAATTTATTATGTATTTTATAATTTTCAGGGTAATTTTCATCCGAAGTATCAGACAACCTTTTTATGAACTCCGGGAAGCCAGAGATCAAATCAAGAACTATGCCGATAATCAGGATTTGATTGTTGAACAGAGGACACATCAAATAAATGAAAAAAATAAAAAACTGCTTGAGGATTTGGAGTATGCAAGGGGTATTCAGATGTCAATGATGCCCCAAAGTTTGCCTAAATTAAAAAGGGTGACTTTTGAAGCCGGCTATTTCCCTGCTGAGATGGTAGGGGGAGACTTTTATAACATAGTACGACTCGATTATAACAAGATAGGTATTTATATTGGAGATGTTTCAGGCCATGGCGTATCAGCTGCAATGCTCACAGTGTTTGTAAATCAAAGCATCAAAATGACAAGTGAAGACACTCCCGGGATTTTCGAAATCATGAAACCTTCGGAAGTACTGAAAGAACTGAATCTCTCTTATAATAAAACCAATTTCAAAGAGGACATATATCTTGTAATGTTTTACGGTATTTATGACCTTGAAACCATGGAATTTACCTATGCGTCAGCCGGAATGAACGTATCTCCAATGGTTATCGAGTTATCAGGTGAAGTTTTTGATATGGATATCAAAGGTTTTCCGATATGCAAATTGCAGGAATATAACAGCGAAGGATATAAAGATACAATTGTCAGGTTCAAAAGCGGAGAAAAGATATTGTTCTATACAGATGGGTTGGTAGATGGAGAGAATGAGGGTAAACATGTATTTTCAGAAACAAGACTAAAAAATATTTTAAAAAGAAATGCAACGATGAATGCCATCGAAATTACGAACAGCATAACCTCGGAAGTAAAGAAATTCATAGAAAAAAAAGAGTTGCATGATGATATTACGTATTTTATCATGGAAGTGAAGTAACTCACCTTAAAGTAAAAGGCTTCGGAACATTATTGTTCCGGAGCCTTTTTGATTTTGCATATTAAATTCAATAAATGTAATCTTTTTATCTTGAGCCGGCCGCTGCTGCGTTTAACTTGCTGATTGCTCCATATCCCAATTCTTCGATTGTGCCTTCCACAGAAGTTGATTTCATGAAATCAAGGAACTTTTGGACTGTTGCATTTGGAGCTCCTTTTGTGTACATGTGCTCGTAACCCCATATTTTATATGTGTTGTTGTAGATGTTTTCATTTGTTGCATCTACACCATCAATTGCGAGCGGAACAATCTTTGTCTGATTTTCTTCTTTGTAAACATAAGAGAATGCAAGGTATCCGATTGAGCCTTTTGTCTGTGAAATTGTCTCAACAAGTGCGTTCGAGTCATCAGTCTGCAACGAAAGATCGCCTTCAGTTATAGTTTCTCCGCCGATTCCCCATTTTACAAAAAGAGCTCTGGTACCGGATGAAGCAGGTCTGTTAACTATTACAATCGACTTGCTTGGAGCTGATGGTTCGATTTGTTTCCAGTTTGTAATTTTACCCAAGAAGATATCTTTTAACTGTTTGCTTGTAATGTTTGAAATATTCAATGCTACGTCGTTGCTGACAACAACGCCTACTCCGACAACACAGACTTTATTGTCAACCAGAGTTGCAGCTTCCGTTGCTGATAATTTTTCGTTGGCGTAAACATCGGAGTTACCGATATTTACGGTACCTGCCGAAACATTTTTTAATCCAACTCCTGAACCCCCGCCGTTGATTGTAAACGAAATATCGGGATTCTTAATCTTGTAAAGATCCGCAACTTTTTGGACAAGCGGCTGGAGAGCTGATGAACCTGATGCCGATATACTGTTTGTATTATCCGGGCCGCAACCTGCAAGCATTGCTATTGAAACCATCAATGTCAGTGCCATTAAAATTCTTTTTTTCATTTTTGTACCTCCATATAATTATTATACCCTCATTATAAAGTTAAAAAGCGGTGATAAATATCAAGCAGGAGTTAATTTTTTATTAAATCTAAGTTAAATTTAACATGGACTGTTTAAGTAATTTACAATAAGAAAAGATGCAGCGAATTTTTCTCTGCATCTTTTCTTTGTCGAAAACCTATATTTTATGCTATCCGGATTGTTATCTGGAACTTCTGGCTGCTGAATTCAATTTGCTGATTGCTCCGTATCCAAGTGCTTCATAGCTTGGGACAAGTTCTTTTGAAACCATGTAATTCAAGAAAGCTTTGACATTGGTCTTTGGTGATCCCAGAGTGTACATGTGTTCATAACCCCAAACCTTATAAGAGTTTTTATAGATGTTTGAGTATGTCGGCGCATATCCGTTAATCTTTAAAACTCCAAAATTTAACGACGAACTTTCAACATACGAAAGCGCGAGATATCCGATTGCTCCGTTTGTGTTTGAAACTGTCTTTGCCAATGCATTTGAATCATCTGTCTGTAATGAAGTGTCTCCGTCAATATCCTTCTGACCGCCAAGCGCCCATTTTACGAACAATGCTCTTGTACCCGATGACGAAGGACGATTAACTACTACTATGTCTCTGTCCGGTCCGCCGACTGATTTCCAGTTTGAAATTGATCCGGAAAAAATTGCTTTAAGATTTGAAGTTGAAATGTTTTTTACAAGTGCTGCAACATCAGGACTTACTATTGTTGCGACACCTACTATACAAACCTTGTGGTCGACTAATTTTGCCGCATCTGATGCCGATAGTTTTTCTTTTGCATATACATCCGAATTGCCTATGTCTACGGTTCCGGCTAATACATTGTTTAATCCTGTTCCAGATCCGCCTGCATTAATGGTGATTGAAAGTTTAGGATTCTTTGCCTTGAAGAGTGCGGATACATATTTAGCCAGTGGGAACAATGCCGAGGATCCTGACATTGAAAAACTCCCTGATAGATTGGTAGGTACTTTGTTTATTTTGTAAGCGAAAGTTGATACAGGGCTGTTCTTCATTCCGCTCTTTGCTGCGATTGCTTTTACAGTGGTTGATTTTGTGATTGTAAATGCTTTTGTGTATCTTGTGCTCTTAGTCGTAGGTGTTTTACCGCTGGTTGTGTAATAAATTTTTGCTCCGTTTGTCATTGTTCTTAATGAAATTACCTTACTGCTTGAGTATGAGCCTGCTTTTAGACCCGATGTAACTTTTGCTACCGTTCCGCTTGCGTAAACACTGATTCCTGTAAGCATTGATATCATTAATACCAACGATAATGCGAGTGAAACTGCTTTGTTTGCTTTACCTTTTTTAAACATTCTTCCACGCTCCTTTTTTATTTTATAGTTTAATGATAATGTCAAAGCAAATTAAGAAATATCAAACCGGTGTAAAATCTTTGTAAAGTTATTATTATGTGAAAAAAATGAAACCCCGAGGTAAACTGTATTTAACATGAAATTAACATTTTCTTTACCTCTGCTTGATATAAGTAAATATCCTATTTATTTATACTTATCATATAGGGAAGAATACAGGAGGAATCATTTGAAGAGCACACTGTTTAAGAAAATCAAAGACAATGAAATGTTTAAAAGAATTAAAATCAGTTCGCTTTTAAAGAAGATAAAAAATGGATCTCCAAAATTGTTAAAGAAGACTAAGAACGAATATTTGGGTCGCAGTGTGGTCACAGTGTTCGGTTTCTTTATCATAATACTTACCTTATTAATCACAGGCTTTCTGATTTATAAAGGTATTGGAACGTTTGTTGTGCAAAAACATTCCATTTTCGAATTCTTGTTCTCAAATAAATTTGCTCCGCAGGATATAGTCGGATCAACTCAAAAAGGACAAGTCGGAGCAGCTGTATTTATAGCCGGCTCAATAATAATAAGTTTGTTTGCCTTATTGATAGCAACTCCATTTGCGATTGCGGCTGCAATATTTATCAATGAAATATCTCCTCGTCTCGGAAAAAGGTTTCTTCAGCCCGCTATTGAAATATTTGTAGGAATTCCATCGGTTGTTTATGGCTGGATAGGATTGTCCATTTTGGTACCTTTTATCGCCAATATATTCAAACTCCCTTATGGATTTAATGTATTATCCGGTGCTATTGTTCTTTCTCTGATGATCTTTCCCACAATAACAAGTATCTCGGTTGATGCAATCAGAAACGTACCGATTGAATATAAAGAAGCTTCGTATAGTCTTGGAAGCACAAGATGGCAGATGATTAGAAGAATTCAGATACGTTCAGCTTTACCCGGAATATTAACGGGGGTTGTACTTGGGCTTACAAGAGCGTTTGGAGAGGCTCTTGCAGTCGCAATGGTTATCGGAAGACGCGAACAATTCCCCAAATTCAATAATGGATTTTTAGACGGACTGCTTTCTGCGACAAGCACACTGACATCAAAAATAGCTTCGGATATGGGCAACACGGTTACCGGAAGTGAATGGAACAATGCACTTTGGTCAATGGCATTGTTGTTATTTATTATTTCCTTCTTATTTATAATACTGATTAGATTTTTAAGCAGGAAGGGGAGCAGACAAAAAGTATGAATAAAATTCATAAAAGAGCAAAAATCGCAGATAAAACTGCAACAATAATTTTATATATAACAGCATCTTTCTTTATTTTGCTGCTTGTTGTTTTAACGGGGTATATACTGTTTCAAGGATTCAGGGCGGTTACACCTCAACTTCTCGGTTTTTCGGGTGACGGGATCGGCATCCAATTATTTAATACAATTTATCTTGTTCTTATTTCCTTAATCATTTCAGTACCAATCGGGATATGCGCGGGTATTTATATGGCTGAATACTCAAGACCGGGGCGCATTACAAATATTCTCAGATCGAGTATTGAAACACTGTCATCCTTACCATCAATAGTAGTTGGTTTGTTTGCATTTTTAATATTGGTAGAGGCAACGCACATGCAATATAATTTATTGGCCGGAGCGGGAGCGGTCTCAATATTAAGCATCCCGCTAATTACTCGTGTGACAGAGGATGCAATAAGGGGTGTACCTGACAGTTATCGTGAAGGAAGCTATGGCATTGGAGCGACAAAATGGCAAACAATTGTAAAAATATTAATTCCATCCGCTCTTCCCAGAATAATAACCGGAATAATTCTTGCGGCAGGAAGAGGTTTTGGCGAAGCGGCCGCATTGATATATACATCCGGAATGAGTTCGGATATAGACTTTTCAAATTGGAATCCCGCGAGTATTACATCGCCGCTCAATATATTCAGACCGTGTGATACTTTGGCGGTCCACATATGGGCGTTAAAAGCTGAAGGAATAGCATCCAACTCTCAGCAGATAGCCGATTTGTCGGCGGCTGTACTGGTGATTCTGGTATTCCTGTTTAATTTAGGCAGTAGATTTTTAGGACGATTTATCACAAAAAAGAACTCTATATAGATAAAATTCAAATTGAGCGCAGGAGGTGTAAGCATAAATGAAAGACAACAGCATAAAAATTTATACAGAAAATTTAAATCTGTTTTATGGCGACTGTCAGGCATTGAAAAATATTAATATTGAAATTCAGGAGAATAAGGCTACTGCATTAATCGGACCATCCGGGTGCGGTAAATCCACGTTTATAAAGACACTCAACAGAATGAACGATTTAGTCCCAAACGTAACAATAACAGGCGATGTGTACTTTGATAAATTGAACGTGTATAAGGAATATGATATAGTTGAATTAAGAAAAAAGATAGGAATGGTGTTCCAAAAACCAAACCCTTTCCCTATGTCAAACTATGACAATGTCGCATATGGTCCAAGAATTCACGGTGTAAAATCAAAGCAAAAACTTGACGAAATTGTAGAAAAAAGCTTAAGAAGCGCTGCGCTTTGGGATGAAGTAAAAGATAGATTAAAGAAAAATGCTCTGGGATTATCGGGAGGGCAACAGCAAAGACTCTGCATTGCAAGAGTTTTGGCAGTTGAACCTGAAGTGGTTTTGATGGATGAGCCTACCTCAGCACTTGACCCATTGTCAACACAAAAAATCGAAGATTTGGTTGATGAGCTGAAAAACAAATACACAATAATTATCGTAACTCATAACATGCAACAGGCGGCACGAATATCAGATAAAGCGGCATTTTTCCTATTGGGAGAAATTGTTGAGTACGATTCGACTGAAAAACTCTTTAGTGTTCCAACAGACAAAAGAACAGAAGATTATATTACAGGCAGGTTTGGATAGTTTGAAGCGCAGGAAGAGTTGGATAAATTGAAATAGATGAAAAGGAGATTGATGACATGACGAGAAATATTTTTGAAGTTGAACTGGAAGCTTTACATATGGAAATGATTAAGATGGGCAGTCTTGTCGAAGAGTCAATTGAAAATACAATTGTTGCATTGAAAAAACAGGATATTGAACTTGCAAAAAAAATATTTGAAGATGACGATATAATCGATGCCATCGAAAAGAGAATTGAGAGACGCTGTCTGAATCTCATAGCACGCCAGCAACCACTGGCTAAGGATTTAAGAACAATAAGCGCGGCTCTTAAAATTATTACCGATATGGAAAGAATCGGGGATCATTCCTCGGATATTGCCGAAATAACTATTAGGATGGCGCATCAAAAATACATTAAGCCGTTGATTGATATTCCAAAGATGGCAGTGCTTGCAAAGCAAATGGTAAAGAAAGCAATTGACGCTTACGTCAAGCAGGATGTGAATCTTGCCATGGAAGCATGCAAAAGCGATGATAAGGTAGATGAGTTATTTAATAAAATTATTCTTGAACTGGTAAATATAATCAAGGATGATCCAAAATCGACAGAGCAGGCAATTGATATGATGTTCATTGCAAAATATCTCGAACGAATGGCAGATCATGCTACTAATATTGGCGAATGGGTGGTATATAATGTTACAGGAAAGCATGACCATCTAACTTAAAAATCTGATGGTCTGAGAAAACGCCGAAAAGTTATTTAAATCAAAAGTAAATGGGGTCGACTATGTCTAAAAAACTGATTTATGTGGTTGAAGACGAAAAGAACATAAGAGAATTAATCAGCTTTAACCTTGAAGAAAACGGATATGAGGTAAAGGCTTTTGAAAACGGAGATAGACTTGTTGAGGCGATTGCAGAGCGCAAGCCCGATTTATTTGTCCTGGATATAATGCTTCCAGGAATCGACGGACTTGAAATCTGCAGACGGATAAAGCAGGATCCTGATTTAAAAAGAATTCCGATTGTTCTGCTGACAGCAAAAAGCGAAGAGTTCGACAAGGTTTTAGGACTCGAACTCGGTGCGGAGGACTACATCACAAAACCATTCAGTGTCAGAGAGTTTGTAACAAGAATTAAAGTTATTTTCAGACGTCAAATGGATTTGACTGAAAACGATACCGAAATAATCAAAGCGGGGAGAATATCGGTTGATATTGCCAGACATGAGGTTTACAAAGATGATAAACCGATTGAAGTGACTTTCAAGGAGTTTGAACTTTTAAAGCTTTTAATCGCAAATAAAGGTAAGGCTATTTCAAGAGAAACGCTTTTGGATAAGATTTGGGGATTCGATTTTTATGGTGAAACGAGAACAGTGGACGTGCATATAAGATATTTAAGACAAAAGCTTGAGGACGACAATAACCCAATCTACATAGAAACAATAAGAGGCGTTGGTTACAGATTCAGTGATAAAGAGGGTAGGGTAGAGCTATGAAAAAGAAAATTTTTAAGTATTATTTAATATTATTTATTGTTCTAATGAGTTTGGTTGTTATTTTCACCTCAGAGGTCGCTCAGAAGTTCTACAAGTCTGAGGTCGAAAACAAGCTGAAGAGCCTGGCATATTCGGTTGAGTTTTATACTGCGGAAGTGCCTCATAAAACAGATGACTTCCTAAACCGGATAGCAAAAAAATATGCAGAAATGTATAATAAGAAAAATCCGTCAAACGAGAAGATCAGAATTACCTTTATCGATCTCTCAGGTATAGTCAAAGGCGATTCGGAAGCTGATTATTTAAAGATGGAAAATCACTCAGGCAGAATCGAAGTGAAAGAAGCTATAAAAGGCGATACAGGTGTTAGTATAAGACGCAGCGAAACTTTAGGGGTGAATCTTTTATATCTTGCAGTTCCTTTCGATGAATATAATGTGATTCTAAGAATTGCAGTTCCGTTAGCTGAATTAAGCAATATTAACAACATGATTTGGTTTTATTCCATACTTACTATTTTATTTGGATTATTGATTACAATTTTCATATCACTAAAAATGTCGGAGACAATAATTCGCCCTATTAAGGATTTTAATACGGCTTCAAAAGAGATATCAAAAGGGAATTATTCAAAGAGGATAACAATCAGGACAAAAGATGAGTTGAGCGAGCTTGCAGACAGCTATAACGAAATGGCGGCGACGCTGGATCGAACTATTTTTGACTTGAATTATAAAAAGATTGAACTGGAATCGATAGTTGACAGTCTGAGCAGCGGGATAGTTGCGGTTGACAGTTTCGATAAGATAATCTTAATAAATCCTTCTGCATGCGGAATGTTTGATATTGCCGAAGGCAAATCAATTTATGGAGATAATATAGCAGAACACATAAGAAACAACCAAATCAACAGTCTTCTAAAAGATACTATTGATAAGAATAAGGCGTACGAAAAAGAAATAATTGAAAATGGCAGATTGTTAAATGTCAGCACCTGCCCATTTAAACAAAAAGGCACAACCTTTGAAAACTCAGGAGCTGTAATATTTATTCAGGACATTACAAGAGTTCGGAAGCTTGAGGAACTTAAAACCGAATTTGTTTCAAATGTCACTCATGAATTGAAGACTCCTATAACCTCAATCAGAGGATTTATTGAGACTTTGAAGGCCGGTTCAATCAGTAATAAGGAAGTTGCCACAAAGTTCTTAAATATTATTGATGTTGAAGCAGAAAGATTGAATTCGTTGATTGACGATATTCTTCAGTTGTCAGAAATTGAAAATAAGACTGAGGATACGGATGTTGAGAATGTTAATCTTAAGGATTCGATTGATGATGTGTACGAAATTATGAAAAAGGATGCAGACAATAAAGGCATCAATCTAATAAATAATGTTGATGAAAGCATTTCCATGAATATGAACAAGAACAGGATGAAGGAATTATTTTTAAATCTTGTTGACAACAGTATCAAATATAACATTATTGGCGGTTCAATTACGATTGACGCACATAATGAAGAAGGCAAAACAATCATTAGTGTCCGCGATACCGGGATTGGCATACCTAAGGAACATATAGGCAGAATATTTGAGCGCTTTTACAGAGTTGACAAGGGAAGGTCAAGGGATATGGGCGGTACAGGACTTGGACTCTCAATCGTCAAGCATATTGTCGGACTCTACAGCGGTGACATCTCAGTAAATTCTGAAGTCGGAAAAGGCACTGAATTTATGATTCAGATACCATTTTAACCGGGATTATGATAAAATAATTTCAAAACAGAGGATTTAAATATGTTAAATATCGGTTGTCATTTATCTTCCTCACACGGTTACAAACATATGGGTGAAGAAGCGTTAAGTATCGGCGCGAATACCTTCCAGTACTTTACGAGAAATCCTCGGGGAAACAGTGCCAAGGATGTTGATGAAGCAGACATTAAAGCGCTGATTGACTTTTGCAGGGAACATAAATTTGCAAAACTTCTGGCACACGCCTCCTATACAATGAACCCGTGTGCTTTGCATAAACATTTGAGGGACTACTCGCAAACTGTCATGCTTGAAGATATTAAAACACTTGAACATCTTCCGGACAATCTGTATAATTTCCATCCCGGTAACCACATGGGACAGGGCGTTGATGCAGGAATTGAATTCATAATCGAAATCCTAAACAACATTTTATTTCCCGAGCAAACCACAACTGTTCTTTTGGAGACAATGGCCGGAAAGGGAACTGAAGTTGGTTCGAGTTTTGAGGAAATAAGCCGGATATTAAAAAGAGTGAACCTTGTTGAGAAAATGGGGGTTTGCCTGGATACCTGCCATATATATTGTGCGGGATATGATGTTGTAAATGATTTTGACGGTGTGCTGGAAAAATTCGATAAGACTATCGGGTTGGACAAGCTTAAAGCAATTCATCTAAACGACAGCATGATGCCATTTAACAGCCGAAAGGATCGCCATCAGCGAATTGGCGAGGGTACAATCGGATCTGAGGCAATAGTTAGAATAATAAACCACCCATCTCTAAAAAATATACCTTTCTTACTGGAAACGCCGAATGAACTTCCTGGATATGCCAAAGAAGTAAAACTCTTGCGTGAAGCCTTCAAAAATCTTGACGTGAAATAGAGAAGGATGTTTAGGTATGTCCGCACCTGGGTATCAATTATGTAAATAATATCGAAAGAGTGAGAAAGGTTTAGATATGTATTTAATAATTAAAAGAATACTCGATGTATTTCTTTCACTGATTGCATTAGTAGTTATTTTACCTCTGTTTTTAATGATTATCATAGCAATCAAAGCCGATTCAAAAGGTCCGGTTTTCTTCCGTCAAAAAAGAATTGGTATTTATAAATCTAAATTTTTGATGTACAAATTTCGGACAATGAAGACAGATGCACCAAAAGATAAGCCGACTCATCTTTTAAAAAAGCCGGTTTTTTATGTTACCGGAGTCGGGAAATACCTTAGAAAAACGAGTTTGGACGAATTGCCTCAATTTATAAACATTCTTATGGGGCAAATGACATTAATAGGGCCGCGACCGGCACTTTGGAACCAGTATGATTTGATTGCCGCAAGAGACGAATACAATGCAAATGGTGTCAAACCGGGACTTACGGGATTAGCTCAAATAAGTGGCAGGGATAAACTGGACATTCACAAAAAAGCAAAACTTGACGGGGAATATGCAGCAAATATGGGTCTTTCACTGGATTTCAAATGCTTTATCAGAACATTCTCAGTTGTTCTAAAACAGGAAGGATTTGTTGAAGGAAGAAACCATAGAAGAGAATGTGAAAAAATAAGGATTGAAACAGATGATCTTGAGGAGAGGATTTCATAATGGATAAGATTTTAATGATTGCATCTGTTGCATCGATGATTGACCAATTCAATATGCCGAATATAAAATTGTTAAAAAAAAGAGGCTGTGAAGTGCAGGTGGCTGCAAATTTCGAATGTGGGAATACAAGTTCCAAGGAACGCATAGAGGAATTCAAGGACGAACTTAAAAAAATGAATGTTCCGTTTCATCATGTAGATTTTTCGAGAAATATAGCGGATATAAAATCAAATATTAAAGCGTACAAGCAATTGAAAAACCTAATGTTGAAAAATAATTATAAATTGGTGCATTGTTCATCGCCAATAGGAGGACTACTTACAAGGATTGCATTTCACAATTCGAATACTCCCGTAATTTATTCAGCACATGGCTTTCATTTCTATAAGGGAGCACCTATTCTTAACTGGGTAATTTACTATCCGGTCGAAAAGTTGCTTGCTCATTGTACGGATTGCCTGATAACAACAAATGAGGAAGATTTCAAAAGAGTAAATCGAAAATTCAGATCAAGAAATATAAAACTCGTAAATGGAGTTGGCGTTGATTTGAGCGTCTACAAACCTCATACATCGGAGAATAAAAAAGAACTCCGCAAGGAATACGGATACAAAGAAGACGATTTTATACTTATATTCGCAGGAGAATTAAGCTATAGGAAACATCAGGATTTGATTATAAAAGCACTTGCGGAGTTGAAAGGCAAAATAACGAATATAAAGCTTCTCCTTGTTGGAATTGGCGATTCATTAGGAAAATATCGTGAACTCGTCAATGAACTGGGATTGGAGCAATATGTCGATTTTCTTGGATATCGAAATGACCTGGAGAAAATAATGGCTTTATCCGATGTTTCAATTTCATCCTCCAGACAGGAAGGATTGCCTGTCAATGTAATGATTGCAATGGCTACAGGACTTCCGCTGGTAGTTACCGATTGCAGGGGAAACCGTGATTTGGTGAGCAATGGTAAAAATGGATACATTGTTGGGATAGAAGATATAGATAAACTCGCATATTCTGTCGAAAAATTGTACAGATCAGAAGAGCTAAGAAGAATGTTTGGACGGTACAATCAGGAGCACATTAAAAAATATTCGATTGAAAATATAATGTGTGAAATGGGAAAAATTTATGTGAATTATGTAAGCTAGGAGATGATTTAGGAGGGATGGATTTTGATTATAGTCGGTAACGGACTACTGGCAAAAGAGTTTTCTAAAAACAAAACGGATGATGATGTTTTGATAATAGCATCGGGCGTTTCAAATTCGAAAGAAATAAAGGAAGAGGAATTTGTCAGAGAAGAAAACCTCATCAGAGATGTTCTGCAAATGCATAAAAACCTGAAAATAGTTTTCTTTTCGACATGCAGCATAATGCAGTCGGAAAAAACGCCATATATCCTGCATAAAATAAAAATGGAACAGCTAATCCGTAATCTTGCCATGTCTCACTATATATTCAGGTTACCGCAGGCTGTAGGTATTGTGAACAATAATACACTGGTAAGCAATTTGGTAAAAAACGCTTATTTAAACAATCGCATTCTGATTCAGAATGATGCTTTCAGAAATCCTCTGGATGTTGAGGATATTTCAAGGATTGTATTGAAAGTTGTTGAGACCAAAATCCCACCAAACCGCGATTTTTTAAACATTTCACCATCAAACGAGATAAGGGTTCTTGACATAGCTGAAGAAATTAGATCTTTACTCTGTTCTGAGTCAAAAATTATCCTTGTACCCGGAGGAGAAAGATATAGTATCGATAATTCGGATTTAAAAAGATATATTGACGAAAAAGACAGAATATTTTCGGAGAAATATTCAGTTGAAGTTATTAGAAAGTACGCTAATAAAATAGTGGAAAAGTATTCATGTCAATGGGAAAAAGAGAGAATATTCAACAGATTATCACAGATAAGGAGCGGAGCTATTTGAAAAGTGTACAGATTCTGTTATCTACATATAATGGCGAAAAATACCTGGTGGAATTATTGGAAAGCCTTTTAAATCAAAAAGGTGTAGATATTAAAATATCCGTAAGAGATGATGGTTCTACTGATACAACTCCTGAGATTTTGAAGCGTTACAGTAAAGCCGGAAAATTGGAATATTTCGTGGGAGAAAATGTTGGGTATCAGGAAAGTTTTTTGAAGATTGCAGAATATTGCAAAGATAAAAGCGACTACTATGCATTTTGCGATCAGGATGATGTTTGGGAACCTGAAAAAATGATAAATGCTGTAGAAAAATTGGAAGAAATTAATCCCGGTGAATATAAATTGTATTTTTCAAACCTTAAGGTTACTGACGAAAATTTAAATCAAATTGGTCTTAAAGATTATAGCAGACAAAATGTTTCACTGGGATGCACGTTGGTTAGATCGAATGTCTCAGGTACAACAATGGTGTTTAACAATTCTTTATTGAGGTTAGCTGTAAAGAGCAGCAACTCCAAGGTTAGAATTGGCCATGACGCATGGATTTACATGCTTTGCTTGAGCGTTGGCGGAACTATTGTTTTCGATCCGAATTCATACATTAAATACCGCCAGCATGGCAACAATGTTACAGGTGTGAAGCAAGGTATCAGGAAAAGACTCTCGAGAGAACTAAAAATATTCACCAGTAAAAAGAATTTTGTGTCGAAAACTGCGGAAACAATATATAAAGAACACTATAATCTCATCTTAAAGGAGAATCTGACACTTCTTTATGAAGCGTCAACATATAAGAACTCATTCAAAAAAACTGTAAAATTTATGTTTAATAAAGATATGAAATTTGGAGTCCCTGTAATTGATATGCTTAATAAAATTGAAATTCTTTTGAGGTGCTACTAAATCTTAATGCTGATATGGCGGTGATTTTTTATGGGAATTATTGCAGGAATTGTTCTTTTTAATCCTGATGTTATAAGGTTGAAAGAAAATATTGACGCAATTTACATGCAGGTTGAGTCGATTTTGTGTGTTGATAATCATTCCAAAAACTTTAAAGAGATTAAAGATTTACTTAAAAAATATAAAAACATTTCAATAATAAAGAATACAGAAAATTTTGGAATTGCAAAAGCTTTAAACCAAATTGCACAGCAGGCTGAAAAACAAAGAGCTGAGTGGGTTTTGACACTTGACCAGGATTCAGTTTCTCCCCAAAATATAATTTATGAATACTCAAAATATTTGGGGATTGAGAATCTTGCAATAATTTCTCCGGCAATAATCGACAGAAACAGACACTACAAAAACAAAACGGGTGATAGGAATATCTTATTGGAGAACAATTCCAACTCGCAGCTTAGAGATTATACGTTTGTCGATGCGTGCATTACATCAGCATCTCTGATTAACTTAAAAATATGGAGAAAAACAGGCGGCTTTGATGAAGTTATGTTTATTGATGAAGTCGATTTTGAATACTGTAGGAGAGTAGTAAAAAATGGTTATAAAATTATAGTGGCAAATAAAGTTTTAGTGCTTCATGAAATCGGACATATTATGGTCAGAAGATTTCTTTTTTGGAAGATAAATGTCATGAATCACAGTGCTTTCAGAAAATATTACATGGTTCGTAACAAACTATATTCTGAAAGAAAGCATCGTAAAAGAATCAGATTTATAAATTATATGAGGATCCTAAAAATTGCATTAACAATAATTTTATATGAAGACGATAAGGCAAAGAAGTTACGTTCCGTTGCCATAGGTTTTAAGGATGGCAGAAAGATGAAGCCGCAGCCGGAACATATAACTGATATTGAGTATTCAAAAATACAGGCAATAAAGTTTATACAATAACAGAAAATGAGGTTAATTAAGATGGCTTTTAGAATTGCAACAGATTTTAGCAGGCTAAGACTTGCTGCGATTGATTATTCGAAAAAAATGAAATATAATCGGTATTTAAATAAAAGCACGAAAAATGCCGATGAGGCAGATACCCACGGCGAAAAAATTGTGCTTATCACAAATGACTGCAATCAAGAGGGTGCACCCCTTTTGCTGCAGGACATTGCCAAAACGTTAGCCGATGAAGGGATAACCCTTACAATCATTAGCAGACGTTATGGTCCTTTAATTGTAACCCTAAGCGAGATTGGACGAGTGCTTGTATTCAGAACGAAGGCTAAATTCCGTAAAATTGTTAAAAATTTGTCCGAGATGAGATATAATAAAGTTATATGTAACACAACAGTCAATGGAGACTTGGTTAAGATACTTAAACAAAACGGGTTCAACGTTATAACACTAGTGCACGAATTGCCTGATGCAATCAAATCTCTGAATATTGAAGCTAGGGCACGGGAATTGGCTATATACTCAGATGTTGTTGTTTTTCCATCGGAATACGTATACAAGAAATTTCTTTCTGTCACCCAGGTTACATCTAGACACACAATCAAACCACAGGGAATACCGCTAGTCGACAATTACATATACGACAAAAAACTTGCCAAGGTTTATCTGAGAGATAAATATGGAATTCCAATAAGTAACCGGATTATAATTAATGTTGGATTTGGATCGTTACGAAAAGGCTATGACATGTTTCTCACCATGGCCCATTTATGTAAAAATGAAAACATTACATTTATGAGGGTTGGAAATAACCAGCAGGAGATATATCAAAATTGTTTGCACAAATTAGGAGTTAAGAAGTTAAACAACCTTGTGCAAACAGGGTTTGTGGATTCTCCGGAAACTTTGGCATTTTTATACGATGCATCTGAAGTAATGGCTTTGACATCGCGGGAGGATCCTTATCCGTCAGTTGTTTTACATGCATTCAATTATTATACTCCGGTCGTTGCATTCAAGGATGCGGGGGGCTTTTCGGAAATAGTGACAGACGATGAAACCGGTTATCTGGTCGAGTACGGAAATTATAAAAAACTTTTGGAAACCATAGAAAATCTTATATTTGATGATACAAAACTTACAATGCTTTCCAATAACTGCAGAGAGGTTGCAAAAAAACACAACCTGAAAGAATATGTAGACGAAATTGTAGGAGAACTTTTTGAGGGACAATACTAATTAATCAGGAGGAACACACTTGTGGCTGAATCGATTTTAATTTACTCATTGACATTTTTTTCATCAATACTTCTTGCATGGGTTTATCAAAAAAGATTGTCTAAATTACATAAATTAGTTAAAGTCAGGGTTTTTGGCTACATCATTATAATTCTCCCGACAGTTTTTCTGGCATCGGTCAGAAATGGAATTGGAACAGACTTTGGATACTATCTGAATAATTATCATGTTTTTCAAAATACAAATATCTTTATTGCAATTAAGGAAACAGGAGAACCGTTTTTTACATTACTGAATTATATCGCAAACTTCCTGTTTTTTGGGCAGGACTGGGGCATCTTCTTCCTGTCGTCATTTATTACCATGGTTTTCATTGTATTGACTTTGGATTATTTTAAAAAACATATTTCAATTCCTGTCGCAATGTTCATTTTCTATATGATTTTCTACCTTACGACATACAACGTTGTCAGACAGATGATAGCAGTTTCGATAATTTTGTTTTCATATAAATATGTGGTGGAGAAGAAACCTTTTAAGTTCTTGATATTGGTAATAATTGCAGCGTTGTTTCATCAGAGCGCGATTATCTGTCTGGCATTTTACTTCTTAAGGTATATAAGATTTGAACATTTTTATGTGAAGATAGTTTATCTGACTATAATATTTACATCAACTCTTTGGATAGACTCATTTATTGGTCTTTTGAAAAATATTCCGATTATAAGCGGTTATCTTGACAAATATGGTTTTGAAATAAGCCATTTTGGATTTGGATATCTTCTTTACGCGATTCCGATTGTTGCACCGGCAATTTTATTTGCAAATAAAGTTATAAAATTAAACCCAAACTACAGATTTTTTATTAACCTAAGTATTCTGTATGTTCCGATGAGTCTGTTGGGATACTATCAAATTTGGGCTATACGAGCAACATATTATGTCACGATAAGCCAAATAATTCTAATTCCACTCATATTGTATTCATTGAAATTGAAATCCAACAAAATATTAGGATATACCATGGTGATTATTTACTATCTCTTAATTTTCTATTTTGAATTTGTTTTGAATAATTCGAGTGAATCATTCCCGTTTATGAGTATTTTCCAATTGCATTAATTATAAAAGGAGGACTGAAAATGTCAGATGTAAAAACAATTTTAAAAAAAGCAAAAAGAAAATCCAAAGATATGGTGTTGCTTCCGGGCAGGAAAATCAAAACCTATCAGATTAGAAAGAACAAAGATTTCTCAATTATCTGCAATAACTGCTGGGCTGGGTTTGTATACCAGGATTATGGACTTCAATACACATCACCTACAATCGGGATTTATTTCTATGCTGAAGACTATATTAAATTTTTGAAGGACATTAAAAAGTATATCAATATGAAGCTAAAATTCATAAAGGTTACAGAATCAAAATATTATGACTATATGGTCAAAAATAATCTGGACCTCTTTATGCCTATAGGTGTGTTAGACGATATTGAACTGATTTTTCTACACTACAAGGATGAAGAAGAGGCTTTTATGAAATGGGAGAAGAGAAAGAAACGCATTAACTGGGATAAATTGATTGTAAAATTCAACGACCAGAATCTTTGTACCGAAGAATTGATTAGGGAGTTTGATTCTCTGGATTTTGAAAATAAACTCTGTTTTACGTCAAAAGCCTATGATGGGCTTGACTCAGTGATTCAGTTTAAGGAATTTGAAGGTAAGCCTTTTGTTCCGGATGATATTCATAAAAAGATTTACAGGAGGTACATTAACACCACAAACTACATAAATAATATGGGGGTCGGAAATGGGAGAAATTCTCGTTAGCGTTGTCTGCCTGGCATATAACCAGGAAAATTATATAAAAGATGCAATTGAGAGTTTTTTGATGCAAAAAACAAATTTCACATTCGAGATAATAATACATGATGATGCATCAACAGACAAAACTCGCGACATTATACGAGAATATTCTTTAAAATATCCTGATGTCATCAAGCTAATAATTCAAAAAGAAAATCAATATTCTAAAGGTGAGAGAATATTGAAATTTATTGTTCCGGAGATTAAAGGTAAATACATTGCATTTTGCGAGGGAGACGATTATTGGACTGATCCGTCCAAACTGCAATTACAGACCGACTATCTTGAGAGTCATCCCGAGTACAGTATGTGCGTCCATGCAGCTGACAGAGTGTCCGTAGATAAAACAAACCTTAGTTTACCAATGAGTCCGTCGAAAAAAGACAGAACTTATAGTTTTTTGGATATTCTTAAGAGTGGAGGAGGATTTGTAGCGACAAATTCGGTTTTTTGCCGCGCAAAACATATCATCGAGATGCCGGATTTTACTAATGTATCATTTGGAGACTATCCTCTTGAAATGTATCTTGGATATCAGGGTAAGACCTACTACAGCGCGATACGTATGTCGGCTTACCGGGTTGATGTTCCCGGATCGTGGTCAAGAAGAGTCTTGTCAACTGCAAATGGCATGAGGAATTTAATGAGTGACCTCGACATCATGATGGATGAACTTAATGCATACTCATATTTTAAATACGACAAAATAGTAAGGAAAACAAAAACTTTGAATAAATTCAAGGTTATGCAAAGACTTGCAATGGACGACGAGTCTGTAAAAGATGAACTCAGAAGACTCTACCGTAAACTTGATATAAAGATTAAAATCAAAATTTTTACAAAAAAATTACTTCACAGAAACTGACGAAATATTCACATTTGATTCAGAAATTATGCAAGTCGAAAAAGGAACAGTCTTATGGATAATGAAGTAAATAAACTTAAAGTTGTTTCATCTTTATTATGGAAAGGTTTGGAGAGGGCAGGGACACAAGGGATACAGTTTGTTGTTCAAATTCTTCTTGCACGTCTTCTTTTACCTGACGATTTCGGAATAATAGCACTCGTTTTGGCATTTATTGCTGTAGCAAATGTTTTTATTCAAAATGGTTTTAATGTTTCCCTTATTCAAAAAAAAGAAGTGAGTGAAGCTGATTTTTCATCGGTATTTTATCTGAGCATTCTGATTTCCGTTCTGTTAATACTGATTCTTTTCTTTGTTGCACCTCTGATTGCGGCCTTCTATGGACTGCCGCAGATTACATCTGTTCTTCGTGTTCTGTCTCTGACTTTAATCCTTGGTGCATTCAATTCAATTCAAAATGCTGTCATTGCAAGAAATATGCAGTTTAAAAAGCTTTTTTTCAGCAGTCTGGGGGCGATTATTGTATCCGGAACAATCGGTGTAACAATGGCGCATAAAGGATTTGGTGTGTGGGCTTTAGTTGTCCAGCAAATAACCAATCAATTGCTAATTACCGGAATTCTCTGGTTTATCGTAAAGTGGAGACCGAAATTAACATTTTCTATATCGGGATTAAAAGGCTTGTTTTCATTTGGATGGAAACTTCTTGTGGCATCGCTTATTGATACTTTATATATTAATCTCAGAAGCCTGATTATCGGGAAAATTTATAATCCTGCAGCATTGGGATTCTACAACAGAGGTGAACAGTTTCCGTCGATAATAGTTTCAAATATTGACGGTTCGATACAGTCGGTAATGCTTCCCGCGCTCGCATATCACCAGGAGGACAGGCAAAAGGTAAAGAAAATGGTCCGCCGTTCAATCACAACCAGCTCATTTATAATATTCCCGATGATGATTGGCTTGGCTGCGATTGCCGAACCAATGGTAAAAATTCTTTTAACTGATAAATGGCTATTAAGTGTTCCTTTCCTTCAAATATTCTGTCTTGCATATGCTCCGTATTCAATTCACACAGCAAACCTGCAGGCGATTAATGCAATTGGGAGAAGTGACATTTTTCTGAAGCTTGAGGTCGTTAAAAAAGCAATCGGTATTGTAATCTTGGCAATAAGCATCTTCTTTGGAATTTATGCAATCGCAGCCGGAATGCTTCTGATCAGCACCATTTGCTTTTTTATAAATGCATATCCCAATAAGAGTCTTCTTAACTACAGTTATAAAGAGCAGTGGAACGATATTTTCCCTTCGCTTCTTATATCTTTTGCAATGGGCTTGATTGTCTACAGTATCAGTTTTTTTCGTATGGAGACGTTGTTTACGCTGATTGTACAGGTCGGTGCCGGAGCAGCCATTTATATATCTTCTGCAATCCTGTTCAAACTGAAAAGCTATACATACTTAATAACCACCTTAAGAGATCTTTTGAAAGACAGAAAGGGAGAACAAAAATGAGAATTGGAATAATGCAGCCATACTTCTTTCCATACATCGGATACTGGCAATTGATGAATGCGGCTGACAAATACGTAATACACGATGATGTTAATTATATAAAAGGCGGCTGGATAAACAGGAATCGAATCCTGATGAACGGAGCCGACAAAATGATAAGTCTTGAGGTCAGAGATGCAAGCCAAAACAAGCTAATCTGCGACTTAGAGCAGATGGGAAATCCGGTCAATATAAGGAAGATTCTTATGACAATTGAAAGCTGCTATAAAAAAGCGCCCATGTATGAAAGCGTGTATCATGTAATTGAAGATATCATAAATAACCGTGAGAAAAATCTTGCGCGCTATCTGGAATATTCAATCAAAAAAACTTGTGATTACTTAAATATAGGCACAGAGATATTAATATCATCCGAAATGGATAAAAACAATGATTTGAAAGGACAAGACAGGGTAATTGAAATATGTGTGAAGCTTGGAGCAGATGAGTACTACAATGCAATCGGGGGAATTGAACTTTACAGCGTTGACGACTTTGCCAAAAACAATGTAAAACTGAGCTTTTTGAAAACTGAAAACGCAAAATACAAGCAGTTTAAAAATAAATTCACACCTAATTTGTCGATTATTGACGTAATGATGTTCAATTCTAAGGAAGAAATTAAGAAAATGCTCGATAAATATGAGTTGGTTTAGGAGGGATTTCAATTGAGAGAAATAGGCGGATACTTTGGATTGGAGAAACTAAGCAGCAATGAATACCATAATGCGCTAATACCTTTGAATACAGCAAGCAATGCTCTCCTATATATTTTGAAGGCGAAAAAAATCAGAAAACTGTATATCCCATATTATTTGTGCGATTCAATCAAAAAAATGCTTGAACATAATAATTATGACTTTGGATATTACAATATCGGCGCGGATTTTGAACCTATGTTCGATGTACCGCTTGGAGACGAAGAGTATCTGCTCATTGTCAATTACTACGGACAGCTGACAGACGAAGTTATAGGATTATTAAAGAAAAAACATAAAAAAATAATAATCGACAATGTTCAATCTTTTTTTCAAAAACCAATCAATGGAATTGATACGTTTTACTCCTGCAGAAAGTTTTTTGGTGTACCTGACGGAGCATATCTCTCAACAGATGTTTTATTTAATGAAAATTTGGGAAAAGATATATCCGGAGACCGAATGAAACATATTTTAGGCAGATTTGAGGCAGGTGCTTCGGATTATTACAAGGATTTTCAAAAAAACGAGTTGGATATTAAAGATGAACCTTTAAAATGGATGTCGGATTTTACACATAACATTCTTGGGGCAATCGACTATGAAGCGGTCCGAAAAATAAGAAACGAAAATTTCGCAAAGCTTCACGAAAATCTCAAAGTCATAAACAAGCTTGAACCGGCTATACCGGATGCACCCTTCGCATACCCGCTTGAAATAAAAGATCGGACGGGGTTATGGGGACAGATGCCGGCAACTTTTCCCGGCAATGAGTCAATCAGAAAACATTTAATCGACAAAAAGATTTATATTCCGACACTCTGGACAAATGTGCTAAATGATACTGATGAAGGAAGCATCGAATACAAATACGCTGCCAATATCCTTCCATTGCCTTGTGACCAGAGGTATGGACCGGATGATATGGAATATATAATTCATAATATACAAGAGGAGGTTGAAAATGGACAAAAGACTTTATCTACGGGCGTTTGAATATGACGATCTTAGTTTCATAAATCAGCTAAGAAACAATGACATGCTTTTTGATCTGACTTGCGGCAATAAATATTATATTTCGTCAGAACGCGACAAAAAATGGATAGAAGATAAAATATCCAACAATTACAACCAGATATATTTAATGGTTTGCACAAAGGAAGATGACAAGCCGATTGGATATATATGCTGCAACGATGTTGACTACATAAACAGGAAAGCACACTGGAGCGGTCTGCTATTGAATGAAGATTTTCTAAACAAGGGTTATGGAACAGAAAGTTCGATACTTCTTATTGAATATTTGTTTTATGAGCTCGGAATGAACCTCATATATGGTTTTGTCCGCACCGACCATCCGGCATCTGTGAAGATGCTTGTAAAAGTCGGAATGCAGACGGATGGAATCCTAAGAGATTATGTTTTTAAGAGAAACAGATATCACGATGTTTTTTTGGTCAGCATCCTAAAGAAGGATTTTGAAAACATGAAAAGGAGTACATGAACAATGACGGATTCCATACAGGTAACGCGTTCTTCAATGCCTTATTTTGAGGAATACACAGAAGAAATCAGCGATTTATGGGATAGTTACCGGCTTACCAATATGGGCATCAAACACAGGACTTTTGAGACACGGCTCATAGAATATCTTGAAACACCCAATATTGTTTTGTTTACAAACGGCCATCTGGCGCTAGAGTTTACGATAGAAGCGTTAAACCTAAAAGGTGAAGTCATTACGACCCCATTTACATTTGCCTCCACGACACATGCAATTGTACGGAAAGGTCTGGAACCGGTATTTTGCGACATTGATCCGGATGATTTCAATATTGATGAAAATAAGATTGAAGCCTTAATTACAGACAAGACGTCAGCTATAATTCCAGTCCATGTGTTTGGAAATGTTTGTGATACAAAGAAAATTGAAAAAATTGCAAAGAGGCACAACCTGAAGGTCATTTATGATGCAGCCCATGCATTCGGCGCGTCTAAAGACGGTGAGAATGCCGCAAATTTTGGCGATGCGACTGTGTTTAGCTTCCATGCCACAAAGGTATTCAACACGATTGAAGGCGGAGCGGTTACTTCGAAGAATAAGGAATTAATCAAGATTTTGAACAATCTCAAAAATTTTGGAATCACAGGTCCTGAATCAGTTGAATGCATTGGTGGAAACGCCAAGATGAATGAGTTTCAGGCTGCCATGGGAATCTGCAATCTTCGTCATATCGACAATGAGATTAAAAACCGAAAAGATGTTTTTGACAAATATACGGAAAGGTTAAGAGATATCAAAGGAATTAAACTTCCCAAAATCCAAACGAATGTAAAAAGCAATTATGCATATTTTCCGGTAATATTCGATGAATATAAGCTCGATCGTAACGGAATTTGCGAGAAACTTAAAGCGGGAAACATATTTGCGAGGAAATACTTTTACCCACTCACCAACACTTATGAATGCTATAAAGAAAGATTTGATGTAAATAAAACACCTATTGCAAAAAAAACTGCGGACAATGTGCTTACTCTCCCTCTTTATGGGGATCTTTCGCCGGAAGATATCGACAGAATATGTGACATTATTTTAAGTTAAGAGACAAGAGGGACAGGGATTTGGGAATGCAAGCCTATAACTTTGTTTAGTTTGCATTTTTTAGGGTTAAATATGATTTATTGCGGGTAATATTCAAAATATAAAATCAATTCAACGGAGGATATGCGATGAAAGGAATAATTCTTGCAGGCGGTGCTGCAACTCGGTTGTATCCTATAACAAAATCGGTTTCAAAGCAAATATTGCCAATATATGACAAACCTATGATTTATTATCCTTTATCTGTGCTGATGCTTGCAGGAATCAGAGATATCCTGATTATTTCGACCCCAAGGGATATTGATACTTTTATTGAACTTTTGGGTGATGGAAAGGATATAGGATTAAATTTACAATATGCCATTCAGGAACAGCCACGGGGAATTGCGGATGCATTCATAATCGGCGAAAAATTTATTGGCAGAGACAGAGTGGCATTGATACTCGGTGACAATATTTTCTTTGGCTATGGATTTTCCGAGAGGCTCAAAAATATCATGAAGCGAAGGACAGGCGCAACCATTTTTGTATATCATGTCAGCAATCCAAGAGATTTTGGCATTGTTGAGTTTGATGAAAACGATAATGTCATTTCAATTGAGGAGAAACCTGTCAACCCGAAGTCCAACTATGCAATAACAGGCTTTTATTTTTATGACAATGATGTAATTGAAATTGCAAAAAAGCTTAAACCTTCAGCAAGAGGCGAAATTGAAATAAGTGCCATCAACAGTGAATACCTGAAACGGGGAAAGCTTAAGGTTGAGCTTTTCGGCAGAGGCATGGCATGGATTGATTCGGGAAGCTGCAAGGGGCTTTTGGAAGCCGCGAATTTTGTCGAAGCGATTCAAGTCAGACAGGGACTTTATGTTTCGTGCATTGAAGAAATAGCATTCAGAATGGGCTTCATTACAAAGGAACAACTCTTGAGACTTGCAGAACCATTGATGAAAACTGATTACGGACAGTACCTTGCAAATATTGCAACAGTCAAAAAGCTTGGACACTACATGGAGGATATAAATGAATAAATTCAAATTTTCCGAAACTGAAATTAAAGACCTATACATCGTTGAAACGCAATTGTTTGGTGATGACAGAGGTTACTTTATTGAAAACTACAATAAAAAGGAATTTGCTGAAGAAGGATTTAATATGGAGTTTGTTCAGGACAACGAGTCAAAGTCAACAAAAGGTGTTTTAAGAGGTTTCCATTTTCAAATCAAAAAAACTCAGGGTAAACTTGTAAGAGTTACCGAAGGCAGCGTTTATGACGTTGCTGTCGATTTGAGAAAAGGGTCGCCAAACTTTGGTCAATGGAATGGAGTAATATTATCGGCAGAAAACAGGAAACAGTTCTATATTCCGGAAGGATTTGCCCACGGATTTCTTGTTTTATCTGATGTTGCTGTTTTCAATTATAAGTGCACAGACTATTATGCTCCTGAGTTCGAATGCGGCGTTTTGTGGAACGACCCGGACATAGGTGTCAAATGGCCGCTTGATGGAATTGACGAAATCATTTTATCTGAAAAAGATAAAAACCAGCCATATTTAAAGGATCTGGAGATTATCTTTAATTATGTGGGGTGAATATATGAAGAATTATCTCATTACAGGCGGAGCAGGATTTATAGGCAGTAATTTCATCTATTATATGCTTGAAAAATATGCGGATTCGAGAATTGTTTGCATGGACAACCTGACTTATGCGGGTAATCTTGAAACTCTGGATGATGCAATGAAAAACCCGAATTTCAAATTTGTAAAAGGTGACATTACAGACAGTGATACGGTCTTTTCCCTTTTTGACAAAGAGAAATTCGACTTTGTTGTTAATTTTGCAGCTGAATCGCATGTAGACAGATCAATCGAAGAATGCAGTGTTTTCCTTAAGACAAATATACTCGGAACTCAGATATTACTCGATGCTTCAAGGAAATTCAATATTAAGAGGTTCCATCAGATTTCCACCGATGAGGTTTACGGAGATTTACCTCTGGACAGAACAGATTTATTTTTCACCGAAGACACGCGACTGCACGCGTCATCTCCATATTCGGCATCAAAGGCGGCGGCTGATCTATTGGTTCTTTCATATTACAGAACATTTAAGATGCCGATTACGATTTCAAGATGTTCGAATAACTATGGACCATACCATTTTCCCGAAAAACTTATACCATTGATGATATCCCGAGCACTTAGTGATCTCCCGCTCCCTGTTTACGGCAAAGGGCAAAACATAAGAGACTGGATATATGTCGGAGACCATTGCACAGCCATCGACTTAATAATTCACAAAGGAACAGACGGCGAGATTTACAACGTTGGAGGACACAATGAGAAGACAAACCTTGATGTAGTTAAAACAATTCTAAAAGAACTGGGAAAACCGGAAACTCTCATCAAATTTGTGAAAGATAGAGACGGCCACGATTTGAGATATGCAATTGATCATTCAAAAATAACCGGGGAATTGGGATGGCTGCCCGAGATTAGCTTTGATAGGGGAATTAAACAGACCGTCAGGTGGTATCTTGAAAATAGAAATTGGTGGGAAAACATAATAAACGGAGAATATATTAATTACTTTGATAATATGTACGGAAATCGGAAGGAGTTAAAAATAGTTAAAGGCATAATTTAAAGATAATATGAATGAGGTGAGGTCGTGAAAGTATTGGTGACAGGGGCTGGCGGACAACTCGGAACCGACGTTTTAAAAAGGCTCAAGGAAGAGAAAATTGAATGTCTGGGTATTGATAAGAATGATTTTAACATAATTGATCAATACCGGACAAATGAATTCATCAGCAGGTACAAACCGGATGCGGTGGTACACTGTGCGGGTTATACCGCAGTTGACCGGGCTGAGGAGGAACGAGAGCTGTGTTATGAAGTAAATGTATTGGGGACAAGAAATGTTGCTTCGGCATGCAAGGAAATCGACGCTAAACTCCTTTATATAAGCACAGATTACGTATTTGACGGAAGAGGATCTGAACCATATGAAACCAACCGGGTTCCGAACCCAATCAATTATTACGGAATCACTAAGTACCAGGGTGAAATCGAAATCGAAAATATGATGGACAAGTTTTTTATATTGCGAATCTCTTGGCTGTTTGGAATGAACGGAGATAATTTTGTCAAAAAAATAATTAGGCTGAGTGAAGAAAAAGATGTCATAAACATTGTCTCGGATCAATTTGGTTCACCGACGTACACATATGACCTTGCAAAGCTTATCAGCAAAATTATTCTGTCCGATAAATACGGTATTTACCATGCTTCAAATGAAGGCTTTTGTGATTGGTTTGACATCGGTGTTGAAATCATCAAACTGATTGGGAAGAGTGTAAAGGTTAATCCAATAACTTCCGAACGTTATCTGACAAAGGCTAAAAGACCTAAGAATTCAAGGCTTTCAAAGACAAGTCTGGATAAATCCGGTTTTGACAGATTGCCGGAATGGAAGGACGCATTACGGAGATATCTTGTTGAACTTGGAGCAATAGGTTCTTCATTGTAACACTAAAATACAAACATAAATATATTTTAGTCAAGCGCCATTTCTGACATTGTTTAGGAACGGTGCTTTTTTATTTGTAAAATTTATGTAAAATTACTGTTCTGCACTTGACAAAACAATCCAATTCCTGTAAAATTTACGATATGTTCAATTTCAGAACAAAGGTGACGATGCAATGAAACATGACGAGAAAATCTTGAAGTATATTGCAAAGGATGAGAATGTTTCTCAAAGGCAATTAGCCAAATACACCGATTTATCACTTGGCAATCTTAATCTTGTGCTGCACCGGCTCGCAACAAAGGGCTTGATTACAATTGAGAAGATTAACACAAGAAATCTGCGATACATTCTAACTCCGCAGGGGATTGCCAGAAACACAAAAAGAACTTACAACTACATCCAAAGTGCTGTAAAGCTTGTATTATCGATTAATCAGGAATTGTCGCTTATATGCAGGCAGTACTTATCCGATGGTCATACCGTCTATATTGACGGAAGTAATGATGAAATTCAAAAAATAATTAAGCATGTATTGAATGAACAAAAATTATCGAAGGTTATATGGATCAATTGCATAGACGATATTAAAGATACCCACACTAAAAATGGCAGTAGTCCTTTAGTAATATTGTGGGAGGGCGAAAAAGAGCAAGCATACAAAGAACAGGGCATTGAGTACATTAATTTGTTGAGCAGAATTGATAATTAACGGAAAGGTGATTGAGATTTTTGAAATCTTACTGTGTATTTTGCAAGACAGGGATGGAAAACAGCATTGCAAGCAATATCAATTCAATTGACGATAGTATTAATGCAATAGCGCCTGTCCGCGTTTTATCGCAAAAACGCAAAGGTATTTGGGAACAGCGTGAGCAGATATTGCTTCCGGGATATATATTTGTTTTTTCGGAAGATAAAATAGGCGTTAATTTAAGGAGCAAGGTCTCGAATATTTATAAAGTGCTTCAGTATCAGACGGGATTTAGAGAACTTGGCGGAGCGGATTACGAGTATTCGATGTGGATATACAGAAACCGGGGAAATATTACACCATCTAAAGTGCTTGAAGAAGGCAGCAGTATAAGAGTGGTTGAAGGTCCTCTTGCAGACGGTTTTGGAACAATTATTAAGCTGGACAAGCACAAGCGGAGAGTCTGGATAGAGTTTGAATTTGACGGTCAAAAGCGCGTGATTTCACTTAGTGCCGAATGCATTGCAGCAACAGAAGATTAAAAAGCTTCATTGACATGAATCATCGCCGCAGGCGTGTTCACAGAGATGAAGCGGCATAGCAAAAACCAATCTGTACGGGGATTTTAGAAGAAAAACCGGATGGAATGGCGAAGCTATGTGGGAAAGCAAGCTAGACAAAGCTAAAATAGGGAGTTTTGATATATGTATTTTATTATAAAGAGAATTCTTGACATTGTAATATCTGTGCTTGGAATGATAATACTTTTACCGGTATTTTTATTTATATTCGCAGCAATTAAACTTGATTCAAAAGGACCAATCTTATTTAAACAAATGAGAATTGGAATTCATAAAAAATCATTTATTATGCTCAAATTTCGTACAATGAGTATTGACACACCTAAGAATATACCAACACACTTATTAAAAGAGCCTGATAATCATATAACAAAAATTGGAAAAATATTGAGGAAGACAAGTTTAGATGAACTTCCACAAATATGGAACATTTTTTTAGGACAAATGAGCATTGTCGGGCCGAGGCCTGCATTAATAAACCAGCATGATTTAATTGGTGAACGTGATAAAAACGGAGCTAATGAAATTAAACCGGGACTAACGGGTTGGGCTCAAATTAACGGAAGAGACAAACTAAATGTTAAAGGCAAGGCAGAACTGGACGGTGAATATGTTAGGAAAATGAGCATTTGGTTTGATATTAAATGCTTTTTTAGAACTTTTGTTCATGTAATAAGAGAAGATGGTGTTCTTGAGGGTGATACGGATGATATTAGCAGCGAAAATAACTTCCAATAAAGTAAAAGGGATTATCAGTGTTAAGGAGATATTGTTGGGTGTGGAAATAAGGAGGCAATATTAATTTGAAGATATTAGTTGTTTCTCAATACTACTATCCAGAACCTTTTCGAATTTCAGATATATGTGAAACCCTTGTACAAAAAGGTCATGAGATAACTGTTTTGACCGGCCTCCCAAATTATACTGACGGTTGTGTCCCCAAGGAATATAAGTATAATAAGAAAAGAGTTGAACTTATTAACGGAGTAAAAGTTATTAGGAGTTTTGAAATTGGGCGTGGAAGCAACCGCTTCAAGCTTTTTTTAAATTATTTTGGTTTTACAATATCAGCATCCTTAAAGACATTGTTTATGAAAGAAAAATTTGATATTATTTTTGTAAATCAATTATCACCTGTAACAATAGGAATTCCTGCAATAGTTTATAAAAAAAAGCATAATACAAAGATTTTGCTTTACTGTCTTGATTTATGGCCTGATAGTTTAGTTGCGGGTGGTATCAGAGAAAGATCAATAGTTTACAGTATATTTTTAAAGGTTTCCAAGTTGATATATAATTCGGCAGATAGAATTCTAGTTACATCAAATATGTTCAAAAAATACTTTAAAAATACACTTGGAATAGAAAACGGGAACATAAAATACTTACCGCAATATGCAGAGGATTTATTCCTTCAAAGTTCTGAAATACAGCCCAAAAGAGATGAATTTAATTTTGTATTTGCCGGTAATATTGGTGCTTTGCAAAGTGTAGAAACAATAATTAAAGCTGCCAATGAACTAAAAAATCACTCAGAAATAATTTTTCATATAATTGGAAATGGTTCCAATTATGATATATGCAAGAAACTTGCAGATGAATTTGATCTTACGAAGGTTGTGCTTTATGGGAGGCGACCGATTAATGAGATGCCTCATTTTTATGGAATAGCCGATGCAATGCTAGTAACTTTGAAAAATAATGAAACACTATCATATACGTTACCTGGAAAAGTTCAATCATATATGGCAGCCGGGAAACCAGTTATTGGAGCCATAAATGGTGAAACGAAATGTGTTATTGAAAAATCAGGTTGTGGCTTGTGCTGTGCAGCGGAAGATTACATAGGAATGGCAAACTTAATATTACAGTTTTGTAATAGTGATGAAAAAGAACAGATGGCCTCAAATGCTAAGAAATTGTACTTTGAAAATTATAGCAAAGAAGGATTTATGACTGAATTGGAAAATGAATTGATTAATTTGCAAGAAGAAAAATAGGAATGAAGATGTGGGGGAAGTAATTAGTGAAAGTTTTGCAAATTAATTCTGTGTGTGGAATTGGAAGCACAGGTAGAATTGTAACAGATTTATACAAGGTGATAGAGGAACATGGACATAGGTGTTGTGTTTCTTATGGAAGAGGTTTTTCACCTAATACAGTCAATTCAATTCGGGTTGGTACTGAATTTGATGTGTATTCTCATGTGCTTTATAATAGAATTACTGACAAAATGGGTTTTGCATCCATAAGAGCTACAAAAAAATTTATCGAACAGGTTGAAGAATATGATCCTGATATTATTCATCTCCACAATATACATGGATATTATATTAACATAGAAATTTTGTTTGAGTATTTAAAAAGATCGAAAAAGCCGGTTATTTGGAGTTTATATGATTGCTGGTCTTTTACCGGTCATTGTGCTCATTTCGACTATACTGGTTGTGATAAGTGGAAAACGGGGTGTCATCATTGTGAACAAAAAAGAATATATCCTGCCAGTTATTTTTTTGATAACTCAAAGAAGAATTACAATAGAAAGAAATTTTTGATTAATACTCTCGATAATATAACAATTGTTTCACCAACTAATTGGCTATCAACAGTAGTTAAGGAAAGCTATTTGAAAGATTTTCCGACAACTACTATACCAAGTGGTATTGATCTTAAGGTTTTTAAACCTACCCAAAGTGGGTTTAGAAGTAAATATAATTTGGAAAATAAATTTGTCGTTTTGGGTGTGTCAAATGGGTTTAGTGAAAATAAGGGTTCTAATTATTTTATAGAGTTAGCAAAGAACTTACCAAAAGACTATAAACTTGTTATGGTCGGAGTGAAAGATAAGGAAAGAAAACAAATTCCTAATAATGTTTTGGTATTACCGCGAACAAGTAATACTACTGAATTGGCGCAGATATATACTGAGGCGAATGTTTTTGTGAATCCAACATTGGAAGAAACCCAAGGACTAACAAACATTGAGGCTCTGGCTTGTGGGACTTCGGTTGTTACTTTTAACAGTGGTGGCAGTCCAGAATGCATTGATAGTAGTTGTGGGGTTGTGGTTGAAAAAGGTGATTTAAAAGGATTACTCAAAGCAATTAGTCAGACTAGCAAAGTGCCATTTGATAGTAAATCCTGTATTGATAGAGCAAAGTTGTTTGATAAGTCAAAGCTTTTCGAAAAATATATTAAATTATATGAGGAAGTAACAAATTGAAATTTTTATGGAGAATTAATATCCCAACAAGATTTTTTCCAAGTATTACAATTAATACTGGGGGTGTGTAATTTGACTTTAAGAAACGAATTAATTTTTTGGCGGGATGCCCCTGCCGATGTTGAACTAGGTAATTTTGAATACTTAGCAAAAAACTGGCCGAATAAGATAATTATTGTATGTATGAAAGATTTTCAAAAAGAAAGAAAACATTGCAGTTGGCAAACAGTTAAATTAAATAATGTTGAAAATATTATTTTAGAAAACCACAAAAACTCTGATGAAATTGTAGAAGAAATTTTTTTAAAATATCCAGATGCTATTAACATCTTTTGTGGAATAAGAGGAGAAAAGCAAAAATATTTAAAACAATACATAAAAAAAACAAAGAAATACAAATTAGGAATTATGGCAGAAAGACCATTTATTTACGGAAATAGTTTAGAATTGTTTTTCAAAAAGATAGCATTTTTTTGTTTATATTCCTACTACAATTTAATTTATGGAAAATATGTTACAGTGTTTTTAGCAATGGGAAGAATTGGCGTCAAGATGTATAGTCATTATGGTTGGGATAAAAAAAAATTATTTCCTTTCATGTACAATCCAAAACTTGAAAAAGTTATAAATAAAAAAAGTATTGATAACGAAGTTAAATTCCTCTATATTGGGAGATTTGATGCAAATTCAAAAGGACTTGATATTTTAATTGATTCCTTTAATTCAATAAAAAGTACAAAAGGGTGGCATTTGGATATTGTTGGTGGTTATGGCGATATTAAGGATTTAGCAATAACATGGGCAAATAATAATAAAAATGTTGATTTTATAGGAACATGGAATGCAGAGAGCGTTTGCAATAATATGACAAATTATGATGTGTGTATTGTTCCGAGCAAATATGATGGCTGGAATTTGACACCTAATCAAGCGATAAATTCGGGTATAGGTACAATTATTTCAGATCAAGCAGGCAGCGACGAGTTAATCAGTACAAGTGCTTCAGGTATAGTTGTTAAAGCAAATGATATAAATGCATTAACTGAAGCTATCGAATATGTTATTAAAAATCCTTCTGTTGTTATGGAATGGAAGCAAAAAGCTGTAGCATATGCATCAAAAATATCATCAGAAGTTGTGGGACGATATTTTATTCAAGTAATGGAATATAAGTTTTTTAATAGCCCATTTAGACCAATTTGTCCATGGTTAAAAAGAAATATATAGAAATATAGAGGATTTATTTTGAAGATATTATTTTTAGGTTTATTATATGATGAAAAAAAAGAACTTGAATATGCACGAAACAGTAAAATTGGTCTTCAAGGCGCTCCAAATATTTTTCAATGGGATTTAATCAGTGGTATGGAAAAAAGCTTGATGGATAATTGTGTTACAATCTACAATTCTCTTCCGGTAGGTACATTCCCAAAATATTATAGAAAGCCTATTTTATACTCAAAAAAATGGTCGCATAATAATTCGAGAGACTATGAAATAGGTAGTGTTAACTTACCAATAATAAAGCAGATTACTAGAAAAATAAAATATGTAAAAAAAATTAAAGAGTGGATTGAAGAAACACAATCAGAAAAACATATTATTGCATACAGTATATATCCTATATTTTTGAAAGCTTTAAAGCATATTAAAAAGCTATATCCGGAAATAAATATTACATTTGTGGTACCAGATTTACCATCTATATATGGAGTATTACCAAAAAACCCGTTTAAGGCTTTTATATACAAAAAATACGGTGATAAAATATTGAAGAATTTGTTTTTTGTTGACTCATTTGTTTTGTTAACAGAAGCAATGAAAGAACCGTTAAAAGTGGGGGAACGATCTTATATAATACTTGAGGGGTTAGTGCAGGAGTGTTTTAATAATGGAATAATTCGTATGCCAAATCAAACAGAAAAAATAATACTATATACGGGTACATTACAACATCAATTTGGTATTAAATCTTTATTAGATGCATTTATAAAAATCAGGGACGATCATTATAGATTATGGATTTGTGGAAGTGGTGAAGCTGAAAAAGATATTAACGAGTTATCAGAACAGGATGACAGAATTGTATATTATGGATATACTTCAAGGGAAAGAACAATAGAACTTCAGCAAAGGGCAACGGTCTTGATTAATCCTCGACAGAATAATGGAGAGTATACCAAATATAGTTTTCCATCAAAAACCATGGAATATATGGCATCAGGGAAACCTGTAATAATGTATAAACTTGATGGGATTCCTACCGAATATGATAAATATCTATATTATGTCATAGATAACTCTACTGAATCTTTAAAAAACAGAATTATTGAAGTTTGTGAGAAAAGCGATGAAGAATTGCTAAACTTTGGTCAAAAAGCAAAGGATTTTGTTTTAAAGGAAAAAAACAATGTTGTTCAAGCGAATAGGGTTATTAATATGTTAAAGGAAGTGCATACAAAATGAAAGTATTACAGATAAATTGTTCTTCCACGGGGAGTACGGGGCGAATTTCACGCAGTATACATAAAAAACTTTTAAGTGACGGTCATAATAGTTTTTTTGCGTATGGATATGGACCTAAATGTAGTGAGGAAAATACCTTTAGAATTAGTAATTATTTTGATATACGTATCCATGGTAAAATATCTTTTTTCGCAAACCTTGATGGTTACTTTTCTTCTATTTGTACAATCGCGTTATTAAAGAAAATTAATAAAATTAAACCGGAAATAATACATTTACACAATTTACATGGTTGCTATTTAAATGTGTTCATGTTATTTAATTATATAAAAAGTCATGATATAAATGTTGTATTCACACTACATGATTGTTGGGGATTTACAGCGAAATGCTCACATTTTGCTGTGGATAATTGTTATAAATGGAAAACAGAGTGTTATCAATGTCCTCAAGTAAGATTGTATTTGGTGCATAAACATTTTGATATGAGCCTTAAATTGTTTAAAGATAAAAAAAATGCTTTTACAAACTTAAAAAACATGACGATTACAACAGTATCTAAATGGTTGGCATTAACAACAAAAGAATCTTTTTTGAGTAAATACCCAACTGAAGTTGTTTATAACGGAATTGATATAAATATATACAAACCAACACCAAACGATTTAAGAAAAAGATTCAATATTAGTGATAAATTTGTAATATTAGGTGTTGCAAATTATTGGGATGTTAGAAAAGGTCTAAAAGACTTTAAAAAAATATCCCAAACAATAGATAATAACTACATAATAATGTTAGTTGGATTAAATAATGAGCAAATAAAAAGTTTGCCGAAAAATATTATAGGAATAGCGAGAACAGAAAATCAAACTGAATTGGCAGAATTATATTCTACCGCAGATGTATTTGTTAATTGTTCTACAGAAGAAACCTTTGGTATGGTGACCGCTGAAGCGATGGCATGTGGAACTCCTGTTATTGCCTATGATTCAACTGCTTGTGCAGAAATTGTAGATGTGAATACTGGGTTTATAATAAAACCGCATGATATAAAAAGTATTTATGATGCGATCAAAAAAGTAAATCAAAAAGGAAAAGTATATTATAGTGATAATTGCAGAACAAAAATTGTAAAAAAATTTTCAAGTGAAATAATGATAAACAATTATATGCAACTGTATGAAAAAATACTAAAATGAATACGAGGTAATTAGTTTTGAAAAAAATATTGAAAAATAAGCCCAACTTACTTAATTTTGGGTTCTATATAGTTTTGTTTTCAAGTTTATTTATTTATATTGCAATGCCATTGGAAAATGAAACAATGCAGCGAATAACAAGTCAGGCGTTCATTTTTGTTAATGCTATTTCATTTATATATTGCATATTAAATTTCAAATTATCAAAAAGTAAGCAACTAGATTTCATTATTTTAATATTTATAGTCTCTGCTGCTCTTCTTTCACTTTTATTTTATAACATATCAATGTCAATACCTGCTTTTACTATTAAACTTCTAAGTTATATGGCAATTATGCTCTCAATGTACTATTTAGATTATATAAAAATTGATAGAAAGCTAATTAACTATATTTTTATAATAAACTTTATCATTAGTCTTTGGTTCGTTTATCTATCTTTATCCGAATATGCTTATAAAGGACATCCTACATATTTAACATTAGGTTATAGTAATCCAAATCAAACTGCAATGTTCTTGCTGTTTAACATAATAACGTTAATAGCAGCAAACAATTTCTATAAGAACAAAATTATTAAGACATTAATATTTATAATAACAATTTATCTATCGTATTTAATATATTTAACAGACTCAAGAATATGTTTCATCGTTCTTATAATAATTTTTGTATTCAATTTTAGGAAAAAGAAATTTAAAATTCCAAAGTTAGCAGTCTTTATTATTACTCTAACACCGATTTTATTTATGATAGTATACACAAAACTGTTTACTAGTAACATTCTACTAAATTTCGAATTTTTAGGGAAAGCGTTTTATTCTGGCAGAGAACATATATTATTAGATGTACTTGAAGACATTAAAAACAATATGATTTTAGGGAAATTAGGGCTCTACCAATTTGAAAATGTGCATAATGGGGTTCTTAGTATTATAGTTTCACTTGGTCTGCTTGGATTAATATTATACTACCTGTATATGCTGAGAGTCCTTTTTAGAGTGGCTCAAAAATTAAATAATAAAACAGCTTATATAGCTTTTTGTGGAATATTGATGGTTTTTGTTCAGTCATCTGCAGAATCAGCACTTATGGTTAGCGGGTCTGTTTATGCTGCGGCCGTCAGCATTTTATATCTATTAACAAGGGTAGAAATTAGTAATAACACTATTCAAACTAAAGATGAAATGAGAGAATAAAATGAAAATAACTTTTTATTCAAACTATTTAACTCATCACCAAATTCCGTTTTGCGATAAAATGTTTGAATTAATGGGTCACGATTATACTTTCGTGTCAACGGAGTCAATGAATTCTGAACGATTTAATTTTGGTTGGACATGTTCTGATAAATATCCATATGAACTGAAATCTTATCAAAGTAATTCGAATTTAAATAAATCAATTCAACTTGCAGAACAAAGTGATGTTGTTATTATTGGCTCCGCACCTGAAAATTTTATAATGCAGCGTATGAAGCAGAATAACTCAGGAATTACTTTTAGATATAGTGAACGTATCTACAAAAAAGGCAGATGGAGGGCAATCTCACCAAGAGGATTATTAAACCGTTATAATTCATATTTTAGATATTTTAACAGACCTTTATATATGTTGTGTGCAAGTGGATATACTGCCGGTGATTTATCAATATTAGGCTCATATATTGATAGATGCTATAAATGGGGATACTTTCCTGAAACCAAGCAGTATAATGTTGATGATTTAATGAAAAATAAGTGTAAAGACGTTGTGGAAATTTTGTGGGCCGGAAGGTTTCTGGATTGGAAGCACCCGGAACAAGCACTTCTTGTTGCTAAAAGACTTGATAAAGAGAATATTGACTTTCAGTTAAAAATGATAGGCAATGGAAAAGAACTTGAAAGAATAAAGACAATGGCAGAAAATATGGACTTAAAGCACCCAATAGAATTTTTAGGTGCGATGACACCTAATGAGGTCCGCAGGCATATGGAAGAATCCAATATATATTTACTTACGAGTGATTTTAACGAGGGGTGGGGTGCAGTTCTTAATGAATCAATGAACAGTGGTTGTGCTGTTGTTGCAAGTCATGCAATAGGATCAGTGCCTTTTTTAGTTAAACATGGAGAAAATGGACTCATCTATAGAAGCGGGGATTTAAATGATTTATGTGAAAATGTGAAGTCACTTGTTTTAAATCAAGATAAAAGAGAACGACTTGGTATAAATGCTTACAATACAATAAAAAACGAATGGAATGCACAAATATCAGCAGAAAGATTTGTTGCATTATCTGAAGCCTTATTAAAAGGAAAGAATCATATTTTTGAATCAGGACCATGTAGTAAAGCATCAAGTATTGGGAATGGATGGTTTAAAAAACAATGAGTATTGTCGGTAAAAGCAAAAAAATATTATTTATATCACGTTATTACCCGAGTAAAGATGCACCTCAATACTGCATATTCATCCAGCAACAAGCTAATGCATTAGTTGCTTTGGGAAACGATGTTGATGTAATAGTGCCAATTCCTAAAAGGTCTTGGGGCGTGGAGTTTAAAAAAAATGAATTAGCAGGTTTAGATGTTGTTTATGCAGAGTATACTGCTCATCAAAAACTTCTTTTTAGTAGGCTTTTGGCTTGGAAATATATTAAAGAATTAGAGTCAAATATTGATTTCAATAATTATAATGTGATTTCATTGCATATGTTTGATGAGTTTCTTCTGGATGTATTTATTCGAATAGCACGTCGATATAGATTAAAAGTGGTTGTACATTTTCATGGGTTGAATGTCATCTATGAAAAAGAACCGCCATTGCTCCATCGCATTTTACAAAACCGTGGAAATATTGTCTATAAAGGATTGCTGAAAAAAGTTGATTGTATAGTAGGAGTGAGTAATAAGGTTTGTAAACTTGCAAAAATGCATTATAGTAGTTGTCAGATTGAAACAGTTTATAACGGTGTTGATATCAATTTATTTAAACCCAAGGACAGCAATTCCATTACTGATCATGTTGATATATTATGTGTGGCAAATTTGAATGAAACCAAAGGCATAGATATTCTTATACAATCAGTTCCGAAAATTTTAATAAATATTAAACCTATAAAATTTCATTTGCACCTAATTGGTATTGGGACAATGATGAAAAGTCTCAAGGAGTTGGTTTCTGAATTAAACCTAAAAGAATATGTGACATTTTATGGGTTAAAATCGTATGAGCAGGTTGCTGAAAAAATGAGGCAATCAGATATTTTTATTTTACCATCTTATAGAGAAGCTTTAGGGTGCGTATATTTAGAGGCCATGGCTTCTAAACTGCCTACAATTGGCTGTTCAACACAAGGAATTGAGGAAATAATTGAAGACGGGGAAAATGGGTTGCTTGTAAAACCTAAAGATGTAAACAGCATTATTGAAAAACTGTTATTGGTAATACGCGATAATAAATTACGTGAATCGATAGCAGAGAGCGGCTGGAGAGAGATATGCTCGAAATATACTTGGGAGGATTCTGCAAGAAAATTAGATAAAATATATGACTCGATATTATATGAAAGAAGCGGTGGTGAATAAAATTCATATTCTGTTTTTAGTACAAACTTTCTATCCTAAGTTTGATGCAAACGGTATTATAGTTTATAACATTGCAAAAGAATTTATAAGATTGGGACATAGTGTTTCGATAATTGATCAGAATACAGATGCATCATTTAAAATGGTTGACTGCTATGAGGGAATAAAAATATATAGATCACATGATATACTTAGCAAACAAGGAATGTTCAGAGTTTTTAAATCAGGTCATTATATAAAAGGTATTGAAATATTCAAGGAGATTATAAAAATTAAAGGCAGTAAGAAGTTTGGACGTCTATCCTTGAGTGAAACTTATTTTATCGAATCATTGCTTTTGAAAATATTTAATGATAATACAGTTGATATAGTGATTCCTGTCTGTTATCCTTTTGCCTTGAATTACCCGGTAATGAAACTTAAAAAAAGGAACAAGCTTCCGTGCAAATGGATTGTATATATGCAAGACCCATATGCTACGCATCATTATTATAAGGGAAAAAGAGAATTACCCGACATTATAGCGTTCGAAGAGAAAGTATTACGACTTACAGATGCTGCTGTGGTTACGGATTTTGTTTATGAAGAATTCAAAAAGCCGAACATGATAAAATATCTTTCAAAAATTAGTATATTACCGTTTCCAAAGATTATTGAACCTATTATTTTACCTGTTCAAGATGATGTTATTTTTGATAATCGATATATAAATTGTATATTCTTAGGACGATTTAACGAAGAGATCAGAAACCCTACATATATGTTCCGAGTATTCAAGGAACTTAAAGATAAGAATTTTCGACTACATGTAATAGGAGATAATGACTTAAATGTTGTTGAAAAATACAAAGATGTGCTTGGCGAAACCCTTGAGCTTCACGGAAACCGCTCAAAAGAAGCTGCAATAAATGCTATACTTCATGGCGATATACTTGTGAACATTGGTAACTCCGTATCAAATCAACTACCAAGCAAAATCTTCGAATATTTTAGTGCTGGAAGACCAATCGTTAACTTTTATGAACTTGAAAACTGTCCAACACTCAAATACTTGAATAAGTACCCTTTGAAGTTGAATATTAATCAGCAAGATGAAATAACCAATAAGATAATATTTGATTTTGAACAATTTTGCATAAAAAATAGAAATAAAAAAATTGACTATTTAATTATCAAAGAAATTTATAAAGATTTTACCGTTGAAGAGGTCAGTAAAAAATTTTTACAGATAATGAATAATGTTGTTAATATAAAGAAGGAGATAATAATAGATGGCAAATGAAAAATGGACACATGTAATCAAACCTAAAACCGGATTATTTGATATAAACCTAAAAGAAATATGGCAATACAAAGACCTTGTTTTTATGTTTGTAAAAAGAAATTTTACTACTTTCTATAAACAAACAATTTTAGGCCCTCTTTGGTTCATTATTAATCCATTATTAACAACACTAATGTTTACACTTGTATTTGGCAACATTGCAAAACTTTCAACAGATGGGGCACCGCAATTTTTGTTTTATATGGCGGGAAATACGGTGTGGATTTATTTTTCAACCTGTATTACATCTACTTCAACAACCTTTACAACGAATGCTACAATATTTGGAAAAGTTTATTTTCCAAGGTTAACAACTCCTATTTCATCAGTAATATTTAGCCTAATATCATTTGGTGTACAATTTGCTATGTTTGTTATATTTTTGCTATTTTATGTATTTACCGGGTCTGGTGTGAAACCAAATTTATGGATTTTAATAACACCACTCTTGATTTTACAAACAGCAGGCCTTGGATTAGGATTTGGTATTATTATTTCGTCTTTAACGACAAAATACAGAGATCTTGCAATATTAGTAACTTTCGGTGTACAGCTATGGATGTTTGCAACACCTATTGTTTACCCTGTTTCTCAAATATCCGGTAAACTGAAATTACTATTTATGTTAAATCCAATGACTCCAATTGTTGAAACTTTCAGGTATGCTTTTTTAGGATCGGGTGAAATTAATGGCATGTATTTAGTTATAAGTGGAATTGTAACTTTAGTTGTTATGTTTATTGGTGTTATTTTATTTAGCAGAATTGAAAAAACATTCATGGATACTGTTTGAAAGAGGTGTTAAATTTATGGAAGATGTAGTAATAAAAATTGATAATGTATACAAAAAATATAGATTAGGTACTATAGGTGGAGGAACGCTTACCGCAGATTTGCAGAGTTGGTGGGCAAGAGTTAGGGGAAAAGATGATCCAAACATAAAAATTGGATCGCGAGGCTATTCAAAAAATGCAACTTTCATGGCTTTGAGCGGTATTAACCTTGAAGTAAGGAAGGGAGATATTCTTGGGATTATTGGTGCAAATGGCGCAGGAAAGTCAACAATGCTTAAAATACTATCTCGTGTAACTGCCCCAACAAAAGGTAATATATACGTTAAAGGAAGAATCTCGTCTATGTTAGAAGTTGGTACCGGATTTAATCTTGAAATGACCGGACGTGAAAATATTTATCTAAATGGTGCAATACTTGGAATGAGCAAAACTGAAGTTGACAGGAAAATAAACGAAATAATCGAGTTTTCCGAATGTGCTCAGTTTATTGATACACCTGTAAAACGATATTCAAGTGGAATGTATGTTAAATTGGCATTTGCGGTTTCAGCTCATCTTGATTCTGAAATTCTTGTAATGGATGAGGTTTTAGCGGTTGGTGATATAAAATTTCAGCAAAAATGTCTTGGAAAAATGGGAGATGTAGCTAACCAAGAAAAGAGAACAGTTTTATATGTGAGTCACAACATGAATACAATAAGACAGCTCTGTAACAGGTGTGTGGTTTTAGACAAAGGCAAAATTATTTACGACGGAGATGTTGAGGATGCAATACAATTTTATGTTGGTGAATTGGGTAAAATGTCTCTTGTGAACAACTTAGATTGCAAGGAACGAAGCAGAGGGTTTATTCCAAGGTTACGGGCTTTAGAATTAAAAATATTAGATAAAGAGGATATGTTGTTTAAACAACAAGAAAAAATAAAACTAATTATTAATTGGAAACCTTTTGATGATATCGACGATGTGTATGTTAGAATAGTAATCAAATATTGTGATACTTCACCTGTTGGGGTATCTACAACGATTAAACCTGTACATGCGAAAAGAGGAGAAGTTTGCGAAACAAAACTCATATTTGATATTTCCACTTTAGCTTCCGGGAAATATTATGTAGATTTATATTTCTACAGAATTGACGGATTTGGAGGCATTGATAATTACGATGCTATTGGTGAAGCTTTTAGTTTTGAAGTTGTAAATGATGGCTTAAATTGCAATAAACTTACGTGGTATCATAACGCCTGGGGACATAATGTGTTTTCTCCAATTGAGATATTAAACTGAATTAAACTCTTAAAAAATATAGAATAGGATTAATAATATTATGACAAAGACAGTTGATTTCTTGTTTTTATATGAAATAAAGCCCCGAGAACTTGAAAATATATGTTTGCTAAAATATGAACTAGAAAAACGAGGGTATTCTGTTGCATTTATGAATACATGGTATTATTTAAACCATAAGAAACCAAAATACAATGTAAATGTTTTAGTTAGTCATGGCTTACATAATGATATCATATATAATTTCGTTCGTAGTTATGTAAAAAAAGTAAAAAAGATTGTAAACATGCAATGGGAGCAGGTTTTGACAAATGCCGATGAAATTAGTAAAGATACATTTTTTAGCTTTTCAGGAATGGCAAATAAAGTTGTACATATATCATGGGGTGAAAAAAATAAAAGTCGTTTGGTGAATCAATGTAATATTCCGGAAGATCACGTTAAAGTTACAGGTCAAATAGCACTTGATTTTTTCAGGAAAGAGTTTAAGGGCTATTATTTAACAAGGAATGAGTTATTTGAAAAGTATAAAATACCTACAAATAAAAAAGTTTGTTTATTTATATCTTCATTCTCGTATGTAAACTTACCAAAAAGTTTAATTCAAGATGAAAATGTTATTTTGGCAAATGACACAAATCAATTTGCCTTTTTATCAATTAAATCTCAAGAGATCATTATAAATTGGTTTAAAAGTATTATGGATAGCAATTCAAATATAGTTTTTATTTATAGACCTCATCCAGCTGAAGCAAATAATCCAGAGTTAGTGCAATTAGCAAAACAGTACTCCAACTTTTTTGTAATTAGTAATTGTTCAGTAAAACAATGGATTATTTCATGCGATATGATTTATACTTGGATAAGTACATCGCTAGCAGAAATATACATGAGTGAAAAAATGTGCCATATATTGAGACCGATTAATATTCCAGTTGAAAGAGAGCAAACTATTTTTAAAAATGCAAAGTTTATTACATCTTATAAAGATTTTGTTGAAACTTTTCAAAAAACAAAGTGCAAGTTTCCTCTTGATGTAGAATTATTGTTATCTCATTATTATATTGATAAAAATGAAGCAACGTATTTAAAAATTATTCGAGTGCTAGAAAATGTATATAAAACAAATGATTTTAAATTACCAAAATTCAATAAACAAAAAAATAAAAGTAGAAAAAGCTATGCAAATATAATAAAAAATGCAATTGGAAAATCCTTTGTTTATACTTTAATTAAAAGTATTGCATTAAATTCAAAAATCGATATTAGTGTTTTTAATAATATTAGGGAACGGGAAAAAGTTGATGAAAATGATTATAGATATCAAAAACAATTACAGAATTTCGCTACAGAAGAAGAAATTAATTACATTATCAATAAATTCAAAAGATTGCTAATAGAATAGAAATATATTATTTTGAGGTTTTCATAATAAATAATTTTATTAAATCGACAATTCTTATAGAAGTGCAAAGTTTGAATGGAGGAAGAGTTAAATGAAAATTGCTTTAAAAGGTGGTAAACCGACGCGTGAAACATTTATTCCTTATGGTAAACAGTATATTGATGATGAAGATATAGCATGTGTAGTCGAAACATTGAAAAGTCCGTATATTACTACAGGACCTAAGGTTGAAGAACTTGAAAAAAAATTGTGTAATATAACTGGAGCCAAGCATGCTTTAGCAATATCAAGCGGAACTGCAGCGCTACATGCGGCCTGTTATGCAGCTAAAATTAATCAAGGTGATGAGGTTATAACAACACCCATGACATTTGCGGCTTCGGCCAATTGTATTTTGTATTGTGGTGGGACACCTATATTTGCAGATATTGATCCAAACACTTGGAATATTGATCCAAAGGAAATTGAAAAAAAGATAACAAGTAAGACGAAAGCTGTTATTGCAGTTGATTTTACGGGACAGGCAGTTCAACTTGACGAAATTAAGGATATATGTACTCGTCATCAGTTGTTACTAATTGAGGATGCTGCACATGCAATTGGTACTAAGTACAAAGGTTCTCAAGTTGGTAATATTGCTGATTTAACAACATTTAGTTTTCACCCTGTAAAAACAATTACATGTGGTGAAGGTGGTGCGGTGATGACAAATAGTGAGGGCTTTTATAAAAAGGCAAAACTTTTTCGTTCACATGCAATAACACGAGAAATAGAGGAAGTGTCGCAGCAACCTTTTAGTGGATATAATGAACAGATAGGACTCGGATACAATTATAGAATGACTGATTTTCAAGCTGCGCTTGGAGTAAGCCAACTTAATAAGCTTTGGATTTTCTCAAAAAGGAGAAGTGAGATAGTCAAAAAATATAATGAGGCTTTTTCCAAATTACCTCAGCTTACGATTCAAAAAGAAATACCTGAGTCAGATACTACACGCCATATATATATAATTAGAATAAACTCATCAACATTAAAAGTTGGTAGAAATGAGATTTATCGTGCTTTAAATGCAGAGAATGTTGGTCTTCAAGTTCACTATATTCCGGTTTACTACCATCCATATTATAAATCTTTTGGGTACAGTAAAGGGATTTGTCCTATTGCGGAAGCTTTATACGAAGAGATAATAACAATACCTTTATACTACGCCTTGACGGACGAAGATGTTGATAGTGTTATTGAAGCAGTAACAAAAGTGATAGAGTATTACAGAATATAGAACTGTCTAGTGTTTGGTATGGCAATTTAAAGGAGACGGTTTAATGAATTTAGCTCTGGGAACTGTTCAACTAGGTATGAACTATGGTATACGCGGACTTGCACAACCAGGTGTTAGTCAAGCTTTGAATATTCTTAATTCCGCCTATTCTGAAGGGATTCATGTGTTCGATACTGCTTCTGCGTACGGGACAGCAGAAGATGTATTATACCAATTCCTTCGTCAGCCTCAAATTAACAAAGAAAGAGTATGTATAATTTCAAAGTTTAGTTCAAGTGTGGATAATTTGGAGGTGGGGATAAAAACGAGTTTAGCTCGATTAGGATTAGATTGTTTTGGAGGGTATTTATTCCATGATGCAAATCTTCTATTTGATTCTAGAGCGGTTAAAGCATTAAATGGCTTAAAAGAAAAAGGTTTAACTAAGAGAATAGGCGTATCGATATATACCCCAACACAGGCTATGAAAGCTTTAGAATATGATATCATTGATATTATTCAAGTTCCATATAATGTTTTTGATAGGCGCCTTGATATATGCAGGTTTTTTAAAAAAGCTAAAGATAAAGGTGTGGAGGTGCATGCTAGAAGCGTTTTGTTACAGGGCCTACTGGTAATGGAACCAGAAACACTTCCCAAACATATGAAATTTGCAAAACCCTATTTGAGAAAATATAGGGAGATATGTGATGAAAACAATTTTAATCCATTCGATATGGCCGTATTGTATGTGTTACAGCATACCGATATTGATTATATCGTTTTTGGTGTAGACAATATTGATCACTTAAAAGAATATATAAATCTATATTCAAAAAAAAGTGAAATCGATATTAAATCTTTTTTTAAAAATACTTTTGATATTGTTGAAAACAAGCTGATTATGCCAAATCTATGGTGAATCTATTTGGAGGTTATTTTAATGCCTAAGACAATTGCAATTATACAGGCTAGAATGGGATCAACCAGGCTCCCAGGAAAAATATTAATGGACATACAGGGACACCCGATGCTTTGGCATATTATTGAAAGAGTTAAGCAAGCTAAACTGATTGATGCTATTATAGTTGCAACATCTGATAACAAAATTGATGACCCGCTAGAGAAATATTTAGAAAGTATAGGTGTTTACTTTTACCGAGGGAGTGAGGATAATGTGCTTGAAAGATTTTATGAAGCATCATTATTATGTGGCGCAGAAACGATTGTGAGATTAACAGGAGACAATTGTCTAATCGATCCAAATATAATTGATTCCACAATATTATATTTTAAAGATACGAAATTCCGCTATGTATCCAATATTAAACAACCTTCTGCAAAATGTACTTTTCCTGTAGGAGTTGCATGTGAAGTATTCACATTTGAACTGCTTGATGAAGCGTATCATAAAGCGAAAGAAAGTTATGAAAAAGAACATGTAACACCTTATATGTATTATCAACAAAAAAGTATAGGCTGTTATTCTAACCATATCGACCTTTCAAATTATCGTTTTACAGTAGACACACTAGAGGACTATGAATATATAAAAGTGATATATAGATATTTCTTTAAAGGTGAACATGATTTTTATCTTAACGATATAATTAGGTTCTTGAAAGAGCATCCTGAAATAGCAGAATTAAACACTAATGCAGAACAGAAGAAGGTAAAATGACTATTATTATGTCGGCAAATATATTGACAGTGTTTCAAAGCGGAAAGGTGGGAGAGGAAAATGGAAAACTTATTTAACTTATCAGATAAATTAATTCTTGTTACAGGTGGAGCAGGACATCTAGGTTCTGCTATCTGTGAAGGACTTGCACTTTATGGAGCAACCGTAATTATTGCTTCGAGAGATTATGATAAGTGTAATTTACTTGCTAACGATTTAGCTAAAAAATATCACTCAAAGTGTGCGGGAATTGCAATGGATATTACAAATTTTGTGGACGTAGAACAGAAAATTAAAAACATTGCAAATGAGTATGGGAGCATTGATGTTCTTATTAATAATGCATATTCTGGAACATCAGGTTTCTTAGAAGATTTTACGGATGAGTTATGGAATAAAGGTATAGATGGTTCTATTAATAGTACTTATAGGGTAACGAGGGCTGTATTACCTTATATGAAAAAACAACATAAAGGTAGCATTATAAACATTGCTTCAATGTATGGTGTTGTAGCACCTAATCCTAAGTTATATAAAGATGATGCTTCTTTGAATAACCCTGCAAATTATGGAGTTGGAAAGGCTGCAATTATTCAATTTACGAAATACATAGCGGCTTATTACGCAAAATTTGGAATACGAGCTAATGCCATATCGCCTGGAGCATTTCCAAACCTAAAAGTGCAACAGAATAAACAATTTATAAAGCGCTTATCAGAAAAATCGATGATAGGTAGAATTGGACAGCCACATGAACTACAAGGAATTGTGATTCTATTAGCTACTGATGCCTCAAGTTATATTACTGGACAAAATATCTGTGTTGACGGTGGATGGACTGCTTGGTGAGAAAGGAGAACATTAGATAATGAAAACATTAAACATCAATGGAAAAATAATAGGCGAAGGATATCCTGCTTACATAATTGCTGAGATGTCAGCAAATCATGCTGGTAGTATTGAAAATGCCAAACAGATTATTCGCAAAGCGAAAGAATGTGGTGCAGACTGCATCAAAATTCAAACATATACTCCGGATACTTTGACCATTGATTGCAACAATGAATATTTTACTATAAGGAATGGAATTTGGAAAGGAGAGACCCTTTATAGCCTATATGGAAAAGCTTATACTCCTTGGGAATGGCATGTTGAGTTAAAAACGGAGGCAGATAATGTTGGCTTAGATTTTTTCTCAACACCGTTTGACAAATCAGCTGTTGATTTTTTAGATAGTATTAACATAGGGTTTTATAAAATTGCGTCATTTGAACTGATAGATATACCTCTTATTGAATACGTTGCCTCAAAAGGGAAACCTATCATTATGTCAACGGGATTGGGGAGTTACGAGGATATAGAAGAAGCTGTTAGTGCTGTAAGAGGTCAGGGTAACGAAGCAATTGCTTTACTTAAGTGCACCAGTTCATATCCAGCGATACCTGATGATATGAACTTAAAAACGATGCAACATATGAGTGAATCGTTTAATGTTCCGGTTGGTTTATCTGATCATTCAATGGGTTCAATGGGTGCAACCACTGCAGTAGCAATGGGCGCGTGTATTATTGAAAAACATTTTTGCTTAAATAAAGAAATTGATAATCCTGATTCGTCATTTTCTATGGAACCAAATGATTTTGAGGTGATGGTTAATGATATTAGGATGATTGAAAAGATTAAAGGTGTAGTCAGTTATGATGTTTCAGAAAATGAAAAAGAAAATGTCAAGTATAGACGTTCCATTTTTGCTGTTAGGGATATCAAAAAGGGTGAATATTTTACAGAAGGTAACATTAAGAGTATTCGTCCTGGATATGGTCTAAGACCTAAACATTATAAAGAATTGCTCAACAAAATTGCTTCTAGGGATATTAAGAGAGGAACCCCTATTCAGTTTAATTTGGTGAAAAGTGACTAGCAATGGAGGGAACATGGAAAAGGTATATTTGAAAAAAGTAGATTGTAAAGATATTGATTTATTGTTTGAGTGGTCAAATGATGGTGATGTTAGGGTGAACTCATTTAATCAAAATGATATTGAATACAGTGAGCATATACGTTGGTTTAGAAACTGTATTCAAAATGAGAATGTGGACATTTATATATGTTATCTTAATGTTGAACCAGTTGGTCAAATTAGGTTGGAGTACAGTGACGAAACAGCAAATATCAGTTATAGTATTGCCAAAGAGCATAGAAATAAGGGCGTTGGAGAAGCTATGATAAATCTGACAGAGGTTGAGTTGATATCCTCTCACCCAAATGTTACATTTTTAACAGGTAGCGTAAAATTAAGCAATATCGCTTCACAAAAAGTATTTGAAAAGTGTGGATATGATAAAAAATTAATGAATGACGAGAACGAATATTTTAAATATTTTAAAAGAGTAAACCTATTAAGCGACATTTAACGTGAATATAAAATTTTTCCGAGTAAATAAGCTTAGCAATAAAAAAGCAAATATTATTTAAAACCTGTAATAGCATTAAACATTGTTATAAGAATTGAGCGGATAATATTATGATTGGAATAAGAGTTGATATGAATGAAAAAATAGCTACCGGACATGTTATGCGATGTTTAGCAATCGCTTCAGGTCTGAAAAATATTGGATTAGATTGTTTGTTTATTACTGCAGATGAAAACGCTAAACAAACACTAAACTTATATGGTTTTAAAGGAGTATGTCTTTATTCACAGTGGGATAACTTAGAAATTGAAACCAATCAATTAGTAAACATAATACGCGTCTACAAAATAAATAAATTAATAGTAGATAGCTATTATGTAACAGAACAATACTTACAGCAACTGATGAATTACACAAAAGTAATTTATATAGATGACATGAACTTTTTTCGTTATCCTGCATCAATGGTTATAAATTACAACAATTATTATGAGATTTTTTCTTACAAAAAGATTTATGGTGAAACCACTACAAAATTGTTGCTTGGATGTGATTATACACCATTGAGAGAAGAATTTAGAACGATTAATTATCAATTTAAAGAAATAGTTAAAAGAATTTTAATTACCACCGGTGGAATTGATCAATATAATATAACAGGAAAGCTTTTAAAAAGGATTATAGCGATGAGATTATTTAAGGACATCGAATTTCATGTTGTTGTGGGAAGTTTTAATAAAAATATAATATCCTTAAAAAAATTATCTGGAAGAATTAATTCAGTAATTTTGTACCAAAATATTGGAGACATGTCTAAGTTGATTACGAGTTGCGATATTGCAATTACTGCAGGTGGTTCAACAATGTATGAATTATGCGCATGTGGTATTCCTGCGATAAGCTTCTCATTTGCAGATAATCAAATATTGGGAGTAAAAGGTTTTGCAAAGGATGGACTCATTGCGTATGCAGGTGATGCGAGGAGTAATGAAGTGAAATGTATTGCTAATCTGATTGCTTATATTGAAGAATATATAAAAAACCCTGAAGATAGAAAAGAAAAATCTATAAACATGCGAAAAAAAGTTGATGGAAATGGTGTAGTTCGCATTGTAAAAGCTATAGTAGATTTATATTAAGTTGCAATTTGATATTACCACATTGATAGAAAAGTAATAAAAGATAAACTAATTATACGAGGAGAAAAATCATGTTCAAAAATAAAATTCTACTTATCACCGGTGGAACCGGTTCTTTTGGAAACGCCGTGTTAAAACGTTTTTTAACCACCGACATCGCTGAGATTCGAATCTTCTCGCGTGATGAAAAAAAGCAAGACGATATGAGGAAGCATTATAACAATGATAAAATCAAATTCTATATCGGTGATGTAAGAGATATACGTTCCATCAAGAATGCTATGCATGGGGTTGATTTTATTTTCCATGCCGCTGCATTGAAACAAGTTCCGTCTTGTGAATTTTTTCCGATTGAAGCAGTTAAAACAAATATACTTGGAACTAATAATGTGTTGACAGCTGCAATTGAAACCGGAGTCAAAAAAGTGATTTGTCTGTCTACTGACAAAGCGGCATATCCAATTAATGCAATGGGAATATCCAAAGCAATGATGGAAAAAGTGTTTATTGCCAAATCAAAGGCAGTAAGTCCTGACAAAACTTTAATTTGTGGAACACGATATGGAAATGTAATGGCATCTCGAGGTTCTGTTATTCCGCTATTTATTGAGCAAATAAAAACCGGACATCATATAACGGTAACCGACCCAAACATGACAAGATTTTTAATGAGTCTTGAAGAAGCTGTAGAGCTTGTAATATTTGCTTTTGAAAATGCTAAGACAGGAGATATCATGGTGCAAAAATCACCGGCCTCAACGATTGGTGATTTGGCGCAGGCTGTTAAAGAAATATTTGATGCGGATAATGAAATAAAAGTAATAGGGACTCGTCATGGAGAAAAACTGCATGAAACTTTGCTCACAAGAGAAGAACACGCAGCTGCTTTGGATTTGGGCGGATTTTATAGAATACCTGCAGATAAGAGAGATTTAAATTATGACAAGTATTTCATAGAGGGTGATAAAAAATTATCATCTGAAGAAGAATATAATTCAAATAATACAACAAGACTTAATGTTGAACAAATAAAAGAAAAACTTCTTGCGCTTGAATATGTTCAAAATGAACTGAAAGGTTGGAAGAAATAATGAAAATACTTGTAACAGGTGCTAAGGGATTTGTAGGTAAAAATCTTATAAATGAGCTTCGCAACCGCAAGTATACTGACATATTCGAATATGACCTTGATACGAAAAAAGAACTTCTTGAAATTTATTGCAAGGAAGCTGATTTTGTCTTTCACCTTGCCGGTGTGAATCGTCCAAAAGAGCAGACGGAATTTATGGAAGGCAACTTTGGATTTACTTCAACTTTGCTGGAAACATTAAAAAAATATAATAATACGTGCCCTATAATGCTTTCATCATCTACGCAGGCAGTTTTTGATAATCCTTATGGATTAAGCAAAAAAGCAGGAGAAGATTTACTATTTCAATACGCTAAAGAAACAGATGCAAAGGTGCTTATTTACCGTTTCCAAAATATATTTGGAAAATGGTGCAAACCTAATTATAACAGTGCTGTTGCAACATTCTGCAATAACATTGCTAATGATTTACCGATTCAGGTCAATGATAGAAATGCCTCAATAAACCTCGTATATATTGATGATGTTGTTGAAGAACTTTTAAATGCACTTAACGGAAAAGCAAATAAAATCGGTGATTTTTACTCTGCTCCCATTGGATATTCAATTAAGCTTGGTGAAATAGTTGACTTGATTTATTCCTTCAAAAACAGTCGGAAGGATCTCTTAATACCTGATTTATCTGATGAATTCACAAAAAAATTATACAGTACATATTTAAGTTATCTTCCAAAGAATCAGTTCAATTATCCGCTGAAAACGAATAAGGATGATAGAGGGTCATTTACTGAATTCATCAAGACGCCTGACAGAGGCCAGGTGTCGGTCAATGTATCAAAACCGGGTGTCACGAAAGGAAATCATTGGCACAATACTAAATGCGAAAAGTTTTTGGTTGTGAGTGGTAAAGGAGTAATCCGATTTCGGAGAGTTGGTTCTGACGAGATTTTAGAATATAATGTAGATGGTGACAATCTTGAAATTCTTGATATACCGGTTGGATATACGCATAATATAACAAACGTCGGTGATACTGATATGATTACAATAATGTGGGCAAATGAGCAGTATAATCCTGATAAACCGGACACTTATCAATTGGAGGTATAATATGAAAAAACTAAAACTAATGACTATACTTGGAACAAGACCTGAGATTATACGCCTTTCCGAAGTTGTCAAAAAATGCGATAAATATTTTGAACATATTCTTGTTCATACAGGTCAAAACTATGACTACACACTTAATCAAATCTTTTTTGAAGACTTAGGGTTGAGAAAACCGGATTACTACCTTGAAAGTGTCGGCGAGGATTTAGGAGAAACGATTGGAAATATTATTTCTAAAAGCTATAAACTTATTTCGGAAATTAAACCCGATGCACTTTTAATTCTGGGTGATACAAATTCTGCACTCTCAGCAATATCCGCAAAAAGGTTGAAAGTGCCTATATTTCATATGGAGGCAGGGAACAGATGCTTCGATGAAAATTTGCCTGAAGAAACAAATCGCAGAATTGTTGACCATATAGCAGACGTGAATCTTTGCTACAGTGAGCATGCAAGAAGGTATTTGAATTTTGAAGGTGTTAATAAAGAGCGTACCTATGTTACCGGGTCTCCAATGACAGAAGTCCTGAAAGCTAACAGTAAAAAAATCAAGAGCAGTATTATTCTTAAGACTTTGGGAATTGAAAGCGCTAAATATATTTTGCTTTCTGCACATCGCGAGGAAAACATAGATGATGATGAAAACTTTATGGAACTTATGAATTCTATTAATGCTTTGGCTGAAAAATATAGTATGCCGGTGATTTACAGCACTCATCCGAGAAGTGCGAAATTAATCAAGCAAAGAAAATTTAAACTGCACCAAAATGTTCGAAGCCTAGAACCATTTAATTTTTCGGACTATAACAGTCTTCAGCTTAATGCTTTTTGTGTAGTATCTGACAGTGGTACATTGCCTGAAGAAGCATCGTATTTCAAATTGCCTGCTGTTTGCATAAGAACAAGCACAGAAAGACCTGAGGCAATTGATAAGGGCAATCTTATCATTGGAGGAATAACGACAAAACAAGTTCTGCAAGCCGTAGATATGGCTGTTGAAATGAATAAAAGCGGTGATATAGGTGTAGATGTACCTGACTATCTTGATGAGAATGTCAGTACAAAAGTGGTTAAAATTATACAGAGTTATACCGGTATAGTGGATAAAGTTGTATGGAAAAAATAATAATGGTTTAAGGACTTTTAAATATGCAGAACATGAAACACATGAAAATTAAACTCACCATCTCCTGGTTTGCAGTCATCCTTTGCATGCTTCTTATCTTTTACCTGTCGAATCAACAGGCTTATGTTTCAAACGGTGAGAGTAAAGGTATCATAAAGCAGGGTGTTGATATTGCTGCAAATGTAATAAATCCCGGGATAAGCGAAACAGAAAAATTGAATATTATTGACCAAATAAACTCCATTGCACGCGAATACATGCACGGAGTTGTTTTTTTAGTGCTCGGATTGCTTGTATTTAATGCAGTCCGTCGAAGCAAAGAATTCCTGAAGAAATATAAAGTTGCTTTAATTTCAATTGCCATATGCATAGTCTATGCTTTGTCTGATGAAATCCATCAGATATTTATACCGGGCAGGGCATTTCAGTTATCTGATTTGACAATGGATACCGCAGGAAGTATAGTTGGAATCGGAGTTATTTGGCTCATTAGTAATTTCAAAGCAAGGGGCAAAAATGGACCACTCAAAACAGCTAGGTGAATCAAAAGTTTCAAGTCTTATAATCAAATTTTCTATTCCCGCAATTGTGGCAATGCTTGTAAACGGTTTGTACAATGTCGTTGACAGAATTTTTGTCGGGCAGGGTGTTGGCCCGCTTGCTATAGCCGGCATTTCAATCGGTTTTCCGATTATGCTTGTTATTATGGCGTGCATGATGCTGATTGGACTGGGAGCAAACGCGCTCTTGTCGATAAAACTCGGTGAGGGAAACAAAAAAGAAGCGGAACATATAATGGGAAATGCAATTACTTTGTTCATTATAATATCCGCTGTAATCACTTTCTTTGGGCTTTTATTTCTTGATCCGATGCTGAAGGCATTCGGCGCGAGCAAAGAAGTTCTTCCGTATGCCCGCCAATATATGCAGATAATACTTGCCGGTGCTGTGTTCCAGGGATTTAGTTTTGGATTGAACAATTTTATCCGCGGTGAGGGAAACCCCAGAATTGCAATGATAACAATGCTTTTCGGCGCGGTGTTGAATGCCGTTCTGTGCGCGGTGTTTATATTTGGCTTTCATATGGGGATAAAAGGTTCCGCAATTGCAACCGTAATTGCGCAGGCAGCGTCAGGTATATGGATATTAGCGTATTTCTTTTCTAAGAGAAGCACTTTAAAAATCAGAGCAAAAAATCTTAAATTAAACAGAAGGATTGTAATCGGTATTTTAGCAATAGGTTCCGCGCCTTTTGCAATGCAGATGGCATCGAGTCTTGTTAATGTGATTTTAAACAAAAGTCTTGTAAATTACGGCGGCGATCTTGCAATATCGGGAATGGGAATAGTAATAGCAATTCAAACCCTTGTTATAATGCCGTTTATAGGAATAAATCAAGGCGCACAGCCGATAATCGGATATAACTACGGAGCGAAAAATTACGACCGTGTGAAGCAGGCATTAAAATATGCAATTTTGGGTTCAACGTTATTGGCCTTCCTTGGGTTGATTCTTGTTGAAGTATTCCCGAGGCAGCTGGTTACTTTATTTATTAATAAAAACGAAACCGAACTCATTGAGTTCACAACCTACGCATTAAGAACTTTTCTTATACTTTTGCCTTTAATTGCGCTGCAATTGGTCAGCGCCGCTTACTTTTCCGCTGTCGGCAAGCCAAAACAGGCTGCTTTTTTAAGCTTGTCAAGACAGTTGCTGCTGCTTATTCCTGCTGTTTTGATACTCCCGATATTCTATAAACTCCATGGCGTTATCATTGCGGGACCTGTTGCGGATTTTTGCTCGACGATAATTACGGGAATCTGGATTTTAAATGAGATGAAAAAACTTAAATTAGGCCATGAAAAAAGTGAAGCCATGAAAAAAAGAGATGAAATTGACGTTTTTTAGAAGATGCAATTTTCGTCTAATTGCTAAAAGAATAAATTTTACTAATAAGAAAATAAATGTTATAGTTAATTGAAAAGTTTTCCTTATTTCCTTGTCTTTTTTATTAAAACAAATTTTTGGAGGTATTATGCTAATGAGAAAAGTCATATCTGTTTTGGTGTCATTCGTTCTTCTTTTTTCGATATCATTAAGCAATGTCCGGTGTCAGGCCGCAAGCAAACCGACAGATTTTGTGTATGAAGTTTCTTATTCCGAAGTTATTATTACCGAATATAAAGGTACCGGCGGAGCTGTAATAATACCCGGGACCTTGGCAGGATACCCTGTTGTGAGCATAGGAGATTTTGCCTTTGGGTATGATGAGAAAATCACTTCTGTTGTTATACCTGACGGGATAACTTCAATTGGCGATTATGCATTCAATGGCTGCGCAAATATGACAAGCGTTTCTATTCCCAATAGTGTGACAACCATAGGTGCTTTTGCTTTTGAAGGCTGTGGAAAGTTGACATCCGTAACATTGCCTGATAATTTATTCGATATTGGTATTTTTGCGTTTAGCGAGTGCACATTATCATCCATAACGATACCGAGTACTGTTGTAAATATTGGCTTATATGCTTTTGATTCAAACCCGAATCTTGCAAATATTAATGTTGCTGCAGGCAGTTCGCTGTATTCAAGTATAGATGGTGTATTGTTTGACAAAGACGGAAAAAATTTGATTAAGTATCCTCAGGGAAAGACTTTGGAATCATATAGCCTTCCTGATGGCGTTACCGCGATTTCATTTTCAGCATTTGAAGGTTCAAATCAGCTCAAAAGTATTCAAATTCCCGACAGTGTGACAAAAATTGATGAGTATGCATTCGCCCGATGCAGTAATCTGGAGAGTATTACCCTACCAAACAGTATTACGGAATTGGCTGCCGGCATGTTTTCCCGGTGTGTTTCTTTAGCAAATATTTCGATTCCGGATACAGTTGAGACTATCAGAGAACTTGCATTTGCAGACTGTACTATGCTTAGCAGCATAAATTTTCCTGATGGGGTTAAAATTATAGGGGATAGTGCATTTTCAGATTGCACCGGTTTGTTAAGCATAACATTTTCGGAAAGTATAACGAACATAGGATATGAGGCATTTACAAACTGCATAAAAATAACGGAAATTACTATTCCGAAAAGTATTAAGCGGATTGACTATTATGCATTCATGTCCTGCTCTGCTTTGCTGACGATCAACGTAAACGCTGACAATAAATATTATTCCGATGCAGATGGTGTTTTATTTGACAAAACAAAAGAAAAGCTTATTCAATATCCGGCAGCAAAACAAGGCGCATATTTTGTTCCTGACACGGTAGTGGTTATTGAAGATTCGTCCTTTTATAGATGCTATGGGTTGACAAACGTCACAATTCCGGGAAGTGTTTTAAATATAATTGGCAGTGCATTCTATGACTGTAAAAATCTCACCGGGATAACTCTTTCAGATGGTTTAAAATCTATTGGTGTCAGTGCTTTTGGCGGATGCAGGAAACTGACGTCTGTTTCTTTGCCAAAAAGCGTAAAAGTAATTGATTCTTCTTCATTTGCATGGTGCAATGCCTTAACAGCCTTTAATGTTGATCATGAAAGCACCTATTTTAAAAGCATCAGCGGGGTTCTGTTCAGCAAAGACAAAAAACACCTGATTATTTACCCGATATCAAAAAAAGGCAGTTCTTATATCATTCCGAATACTGTAACAAACATAGGTTATGAAGCGTTTTCCGGCTGTATAAACCTGACTTCCGTAACCATATCTAAAAGTGTAAGTGAAATTGATATGTTTGCTTTTGAAGGCTGTAAGAAGCTTAACAGGGCTTACTTTTTGGGGAATGCCCCGAAAGCGAGCTATATGACATTTTATGATTGTGTCAAAGACTTCAAAATGTTTTATGTTTATGGAAAAATGGGATATACAAGCGTATGGAATGGACAAAAAACAAGTCCGTACATTCCGAGATCGTCGGTTAAGGCGGTGAAAGCATCTTCGAAAAGCATTAAGGTAAGCTGGAGCAGTTTCAAATATGCCTCATCCTATCAGGTTTACCGTGCGACATCAGCAAATGGAACATACAAATTTGTTAAAAAAACAACTGCATTGAATATTGTCGATAAAGAATTAAAAACCGGGAAGACCTACTATTACAAGATGCGCGCAATCAGAAATTTAGCTAAGCCGCATATTTTATACGGACAATTTTCACTTGCAAAATCGGTTAAGCTGTAGAAAAAGTGAAAAAGAACTGCTAAAGAACTGCTATAGAAAAAGTACTTTACATAGTAAAAGGTATATAATATAATGTGAAAGAAGTAAACAAAAAGCTTAATAAGAGCTAGGGGTGCCGCAAGGCTGAGAAAGAGAAATCTTAACCCTTTAAACCTGATTCGGTTAGTACCGGCGTAGGAAAGCGAAATAATATTTATCAAAAACACGCTTACCCTATAAGGTAAGCTTTTTTGTTTACAAAAAAACAAAAAGGGAGTGTTTAAGATGTTTGAAGGATTCGAGAATGTTTTAACAAATCTGGGCAGTTATTTTAAGGACATGACAAACCCTGTGACAATAATCACAATAATTACTCTTGTGACAGTTGTGGTTTTGTTGCTGGCAACAAGGAAAAAATCAGGTTACACTACAAAGACTCTGACTTATGGCGCTATCCTGATTTCAATTTCATTTATCCTGTCGATGATCAAATTTCCAATGCCTCAGGGAGGCAGCATAACGCCGGCAAGTATGTTGCCGATATTTATTTTTGCTTATATTGCAGGCTGGAGAGCAGGAATAATAGCAGGAATATGCTACGGTATTTTGCAATTTATTCAGGCGCCATATTTTTATCATCCGATTCAATTCCTGCTTGATTATATTCTTGCATTCGGATTACTGGGATTTGCGGGGATTTTACGTAAAAACATCAATTATATCGTTTTAATTTGTATAATCGGCGGTTTACTGAGATTCATTTGCCATTACGTTTCCGGGGTTGTTTTCTTTGCAAGCTATGCGCCGAAAGGCCAAAGTGTCTACCTATACTCTTTACTGTATAATGGAGCGTATATGTTGCCTGAAACAATAATATGTGTTGTTCTGGCGATAGGAATGCTCATCCTCCCGGGTTTAAGGGCGGCGGTAGACAAAGCCAAAATGCAATAAAGCAGAAGCGTACCCTCATGTTTTATTAAATATATTTTCGAACAGGTGTTTGCAATTCGGTATAAATTTGATATAATTAAGTTCGAATTTATATTTGAACGGACAGGTGAATTAATGATTCGAGATAATATTTTTGTTAAGGGTGCAAGAGAGCATAATCTAAAAAATATAGATGTTGAAATTCCGAGAGACAAGATTGTTGTAATAACGGGATTGAGCGGTTCAGGGAAATCATCGCTGGCTTTTGATACAATTTATGCAGAGGGTCAAAGACGGTATGTTGAATCTTTGTCATCATATGCAAGACAATTTTTAGGGCAGGTTGAGAAACCCGATGTTGACTATATCGAGGGTCTCTCACCTGCTATTTCCATTGATCAGAAAACAACAAGCAGAAATCCGCGGTCGACAGTCGGAACAGTCACAGAAATATACGACCACTTAAGACTGATGTTTGCGAGGATTGGAACACCACATTGTTATAACTGCGGCAGAGAAATTTCCCGGCAATCGGTTGACCAGATGGTTGATAAAATAATGGACATGAAAGAAGGAACAAGAATTCAGCTATTGGCACCTGTGGTCAGGGGGCGAAAAGGCGAATATCACAAACTTATTGAAGACGCCAAAAAGGGCGGTTTTGTGAGGGTTAGAATAGACGGTGTTGTTACAGACGTAAACGAAGAAATTAAACTTGACAAGAACAAGAAACACTCAATTGAGGTTGTTGTTGACAGACTCGTTATTAAACAAGACATTCAAAAAAGACTGACTGATTCAATCGAAACTGTTCTGCGACTTAGCAGCGGAACATTGATTGTCGATGAAATTGACGGAGTAGAGCACATGTTCAGCCAAAACTTTGCGTGTGATGATTGCGGAATAAGTTTTGAGGAACTGACTCCAAGAATGTTCTCTTTCAATAACCCGTTCGGTGCATGTCCGACTTGTACAGGCCTTGGCAACCTTTTGAAAATCGATCCGGACCTTGTCATACCCGATACATCAAAATCGCTGAATGAAGGTGCTATAGCCATAAACGGCTGGAAAATTGGTAATGAAGAGAGTATTTCAAGGATGTATTTTGATGCACTTGCAAAACATTACAAATTCAGCATGGATACTCCGATAAAGGAGCTCAAATCTGATGTACTGGATAAGATTTTATATGGCACCAAAGGTGAGAAGATGAAAATGTCATATGAACGGGATTATGGCAGCGGAACTTATTTTTCACAATTTGAAGGTGTAATAAATGTTTCGGAAAGAAGGTACAGAGAGACACAATCGGATTACGCAAAACAATATTATGAGAGTTTTATGAGCAATAATCCATGCCCTGAATGCAAGGGGGCAAGGCTTAAAAAAGAAAGTCTTGCGGTGACGGTCGGCGGCAGAAATATCGACGAAATTTCCCACATGTCGGTTAAAGATGTTAAACACTATTTTGATAACATCAAACTAACAAAACGTGAGAATTTAATTGCAGACCAGATATTAAAAGAGATACATGCAAGAGTTGGATTCCTTGTGGATGTCGGACTGGATTACCTTTCTCGTTCACGCGGAGCGGGA
>JBAZRJ010000003.1:0-69498 GCA_041662985.1 Clostridia bacterium | reverse complement strand
GAGTTTGACCAATTTAAACTCGATATCGATGCTGCAAAAGTAAAACTGGAAGAGATGGGGGATTCACTTTGACGTCACTAAAATGACGAATGAGATTGAAGAACTTGAGCAAAAATCAACTGACCCCGAGTTTTGGAGCGACAATGAGAATTCGCAGAAGATTCTGCAGAGAATGAAGTCATTAAAAACGAAACTTGAAAGATATGACGGTCTGCAGTCAAAATGGTCGGATATCAAAACATTGATTGATTTAGGGATTGAAGAACAGGACGACAGCATTGTCAGCGAATTACAGGGGTTATTCGAAAACTTTAATAAAGAACTTGATGAATTAATAATAGAAACGCTGTTTTCCGGCAAATATGATAACAACAACGCAATTCTGACACTTCATGCAGGCGCAGGCGGAACTGAGGCGCAGGACTGGGTTCAGATGCTGTTGCGCATGTACACGCGCTGGGCTGAGAAGAAAAACTTTTCTATAAAAACAATTGACTTTTTAGACGGTGAAGAAGCCGGGATTAAAAGCGTCACGATATTGGTCAGCGGAGAAAACGCATACGGATATTTAAAATCAGAAAAAGGGGTACACAGGCTTGTGAGGATTTCGCCTTTTGATGCATCAGGAAGAAGACACACTTCTTTTGCCTCATTGGATGTTCTTCCGGAGCTTGATGAAACCATCGAGGTTGATATTAATCCCGATGACCTGAGAGTTGACACATACAGAGCAAGCGGCGCCGGAGGCCAGCATGTAAATAAAACATCATCTGCGGTCAGAATTACACATCTTCCGACAGGTGTTGTAACCTCCTCGCAATCTGAACGGTCGCAGTTCCAAAATAAAGATACTGCAATGAAAATGCTGAAAGCAAAACTCGTAGCACTAAAGGAACAGGAACATCTGGAAAAAATAGATGATTTGAAGGGTATACAACTTGACATAGCCTGGGGAAGCCAGATCAGGTCCTATGTATTCTGTCCTTATACAATGGTTAAAGACCATCGCACAGATTATGAAGAGGGAAATGTAAATTCCGTTATGGATGGCGAAATAGACGGGTTCATAAATGCCTATCTTGCTTTTAATGCAAATAAGAAAACAAAGTCGAAACATGATTAATGATTAAAAATATGTTAAGAATAGGTTAAAAGTAGTTAACACATATTTACATTTATGTAATTATAAAATATAATGCCCCTATATATATAAAATTTTTGATTTAAAAAAGGGGGACATTATGAACGCTATGAATAAGAAAAGCTTGAAGAAATTGTGGAAGGTAATTTCAGTAACTCTGGCACTCAGTATAGTTGTAACTTGTATGCCAAACACCGGTTTTGCAACGGATACAGCCGATAAATCCTCGCAACTCAGCAGTAATACAGCCCCATATATAATAAAAGAAGAAGAAAATTTAAGAACCGAAAACAGCAAAACATTCTTGCGTTCAGACGGTTCAAATGTCCTTATCTCATCTGCTCAGTCCTTGCATTACAAAGATAAAAAAACCTCCAAATGGGATGATATAGATAACACCCTTGTATCTGACAAAGATGCCAACGGTAACGATATACTCGTAAATAAGAGTAACAGTTTCAAAGTAAGTCTTCCGTCGGAAATTAGCAACAATTATGTAACTGCAGAAAAAGACGGCTACAAATTGTCATTTAAGATGGAAGGATTGAATAAATCAAAAACTGACAAGATAAATAAGGTTGATAAAATCTCAGCGGCAGAAAAAGCGGGAACAGTCAAGGATGAAATTGTTGTACAAAAGGTTTCCGATTCAGACAAAAAGTCAGCAATCGAAATGACCAACATGAGTGACAAATCCGACACAGCTAAGTACAATGCAGTTGAACAAGACACAAATGTAAATTACAGTCTGCAATCAAATTCATTAAAAGAAACAATTACTTTAAATAAAATACCGAGCAAGGCAGTAGATTATGTTTATGATATAAAGACAACTGGGTTAACAGCAGAACTACAAAAAGACAATTCGGTTAATTTCTATTCCTCTTCCGATAAATCCAAAACGCCTGTTTTTGTTATGCCTGCACCTTTTATGTTTGACAGCAAAAATGTTAATTCAAGCGATATAACCGCAATAATTAAAAGTGTCGGCAATGGGTATAAACTGACATATACACCATCAGATGTTTGGTTAAACGCAACCGATCGCGCATATCCTGTTACGATTGACCCTACAATAACTGCAGTAAACGGACATGTAAATACAAACGGAGGCAATACAACATACAGTGATGCTTATGTCATTGAAGGTGACAACACATGCTATGGTGCAACCAATCAAAATCCAATTTACCTGTATACAGGTAAAGGTTCTTCCAATCAGGTTTATAGAACATATTTAAAGGTAAACACTCTTCCGGTACTCGATAATGGAAGTATAATAACTGATGCACAATTGAATTTAACACAAGCCCCAAACAGCAATGGAGCTACATGGACCACAAGTTTATACAAGGTTATAAGCGATTGGGATGAAAGATATGTAAACTCAACCGAAGCACCTTCGAATGACCCGAAAATTCTTGATTGGGCAACGCAGACTAATGAGGATTTTATTAAAAATGTTCACTTTGATATAACAGGACTAGTAAAAGACTGGTATAGCGGAACAGCAACGAACTACGGAGTAATGTTGAAAAGTGACAGCCCTGTGCCGACTGCAGGAAACTGCGGTTATTTCTATTCATCGGATTACTTTTTTAATGGTTATACAAATGAGAATTGGTATCCGTATGTTCAAATAACCTATAAAAATGATATTGGAAATAAGAGTATAACAAGTCAGCGCAGCATAGGCGTGGGAAAAGCCGGAACGGTTTATCTTAATGATTATACCGGAAAACTAAGCGTAAGCAGAGAAGATATAGGGGTCGGCGGAAATATTTTACCTGTAGATATCTCAATGATATATAACACATCCGACAAAGACAAATACATTACAAACTCCTCGGGGAATGTTGCAAGGTATGGAAACGGCTGGAGAACCAATTACAGCCAGACAATAAAATTCTATCCTGCCAGTTTAACAAACTTAATACCATATTATGCATACACGGCAGAGGACGGACATATAATATATTTTGAAAACAATTCAAAAGTTGCGGACCCGACGGAATCATATATTGATAATAGCGGAAGCGGCTACATATTGACTGTGTACCCAAGCGACCTTGATGACTACACAAAAGTTTCGGTATATACTCCGGACAATCAAATTCTTTCATTTGATAATCCTTCAAACGGCAGCATCGGAAGGCTTGTTAAAATATCAAACAATATGCAGAGTATAAGACGTATTACACCAAAAGACGGAGAAGACTATTATCAGTTTACGGCAGCAGACGGAACAAAAACTGCTTTTGACGAAACCGGAACCGAAACTGTATCGGATGAAACCACAGAGCCAAAACAAACAGATGAGATTTATTCGCAACGTGACGGGTTTTGGGTAAACAGTCCGTACGATTTAGGAAGCGGCAATACGGGAAATCAGGTAATTAATTTTGATATTACACCGCTAAGAAATAATATTGATGGTCAGGTGGCATATGCCGGATATGCAACTACGGTTACGAACTTTAATCAGCTTGCAATGCAAATCTGGCTTAATCCAAGCGGTATTTTTGAAGTAAGGAAAGGTGCGGGATGTACGCATTCAGGTACTGTAAATTATGCGGCGTATACTCAGTACCATGTTGAAATTGAAGCAAATATGAGCGCTCATACGTACAGCGTATGGATTACTCCTGACGGAGGGGCAAGAACCCAAATAGCAAGCAACTATGAATTCAGGTCGAGTGCGCCTTTAACAAATGATGTCGGAAAAGCATATTTTATTTCCGAAGCCTACAGCAATGCTTTTAAAGTTGAAAATCAAACAATAGAAGAAGGAGTGATTGCTGCACCTACATATACTCCTGCCAGTATACCGGCTCGGATATACTCCTCTTCGGGTAACTGGTTAAGCAACGGATACTCACTTGGCGACGGCAATACCGGAAATCAAGATATAAGTTTTGATGTAACGCCGTTAGAAAATGATTTGGATGCACAGATATCTTATGCAGATTCTTCTGCCGATGTGACGGGATTTGACAAACTGGCGATGCAAATAGCCTTAAGTGATACAGGTGTTTTTGATGTACGGAACGGTTCATCATGCACACATACAAATGCAGTAAGTTATTCCGCGTATACTAAATATCATGTAGAAATTGCTGCAGACATGAGCGCGAATACTTACAGTGTTTGGGTTACCCCAACAGGAGGCACAAAAACACAGATAGCCGCCAATTATGCTTTTAGAACAGGCTGTGCGGCTACAGATGATGCCGGAAAGCTATTTTGTGTTTCAAATACGGTAAATGATTTTAAAGTAGAAAACCATAGAGTTATTGCAGGAGTTGCTGCAACACCTACGCCTACATCCACGGGTACTGAAGAATCAAACATAACATTTACAGACACAGACGATACCTATTCCCTGACAGTTGACTCAAACTATCCGAATGATTTAAGCAAGATGACGGTGACAAAAACAGATACAAATGAGATTATCACTTTTAACGGTGCGGGCAGGATAGCAACTTTAAATAGCAGTAATATTACTCAAAAATCCATAGATATCGTATATGATACATCGGAAGCAGCATCATGCGCGATAGACCATATAACTGACGGTGTTGGCAGAAAGTATCAGTTTACATATAATGCAACCACACATAGGCTGACACGTATTGATTACATTGGTAAAGGAACCACAGTACTCAAAACTGTTTGCTATTCATATGACTCAAGCAATAATTTAACGGGTGTTGTTTACCCTGCGGACGTGAGTTATCCTACTGTTTCAGGTGACGATGACAGAAATGTGATTTACGAGTGGAATTCTGACAAGACGATTTCCAGGATTGTAAATGTGGATGGATGTCAATTGGATTTGGGTTATACAACCGGTGCAAAAATTTCGAGTATAACCCAGTATGATATAGGCGCATATAATTCGGGTAATTTGAGTGAACATAAAATGCAGCAGGTGAACGTTACATATACTCAAAACTCAACAAAATATACAGACATCGATACAAATAAGTCAGTTACTTTGCAGTTTGACAATTCGGGTAATGTTATATCAGTTCAGGATCATTTGGGAAACGCTGTGTTTGGCTCATATGCTCCGAATGCAGGAAGCTCAAAAAACCCCGACAGAATTGTATGTATTTCAGATTTAAAAAAGACCTCGGTGAATTTATTGACAAACGGTTCTGCGGAAAACGGAGCAACAGGTTGGACGAGTTCAGGCGGCAATAATTCAATTGCTACAGATTATAAATACTTTGGAAGCAATTCTTTCAAATTTATACATTATTCAGGCTATGCTGCCAAATCATCATATTATCAAAGTATTGATTTGGAAGCAGGAGGAGATTATGTCCTCTCGGCTTATGTAAAGAGGAGCTCGGGAATTGACGGTGCAAGGCTTAATGTTACAGCAACTGCATCCGGAGATATTACTATTACACATGACAGCGAAATTATTGATGGTCAAAGTGACTGGAAACGTATTTATATGTCTTTCCATATAAACAATGCAACAACAGTTAAATCTTGGACTGAACTTGCATATGATTCTATTGGTTCTGCCTGGTTCGACGGAGTACAGCTTGAATATGCCCAAACATCTTCAAATACTGAACCCGGTAGTTTCAACTTTGTTGAAAACAGCGGGTTTGAAAAGACAACAGGTACTCCGGCCACCCCTGCTTCATGGTCTTATTACAGTTTTAATAACAATAACGATACCGAGTCTTCAACATCAAATGTCTTAAATACTGCGCCTTTGAGTCCTGTTGGGAAAAACTACATGCAAATTCAAGGCAATCCGTTAAAAAATGCGGCAATATATCAGAATATTGCAGTAGGCGGCAAAAAGGGCGATCAATATTCTTTCGGGGGTTGGGCAAAAAGCAAGGCAGTACCGCTATCCGGAGACAGGACATTTGAGATACGCGCAGATTTGATTAAAAACTCAAGTGTAACTGAAACTTATCATGCTGTATTTAACCCTTCGGTCACAGACTGGCAGTATTCGATGTCAGGTTTTACCGCCGAAGGTGATTATGACAGTATTAAGATTACTGTCGATTATGCCAAGCAGTCAAATGTTTCTTTCTTTGACGCTATTCAGTTATATAAAGAACCGTTTGGAACAAACTATAATTATGACGAAGATGGGATATTAATTGATTCTCAGGATATACCTGAACCAACACCGGAACCGACTTCATCACCTTCGGCTACTCCAACAGCTGCACCGGGTATAAATGATGACAGCATTATGGATAGTGTGGAGGATAAATCAAAGACTGTAACAGATACTTTTGGCAATACAACAGATTCAGTGAGCAGTGAAGGTGTTGAAAGCTTGTGTACATTTGATTTAAATAACAATCCTTTGCGTTCGGTTACCACAAACGGCAGACAAATGATTGAAACCGACAATACATATACCGCCGACGGAAATTATCTTGCCGATTTGACAGACGATGTCGGTAATGTGACGACATACAGCTACGATACAAACCTTGGTTTGCTGGATTCAGAAACCGATGCAAATAACGTAACAACAGGTTACAACTATAATGCGTTTGGAAACTTATCCTCTGTTTCAAAATCAGACGGAACCAATAGTCTTCTGACCGGTTATGAATATTACAAAAACGATGCGCTTGCAAGTGTAACCCATAATGACTTTACTTATGACTTTACATATAATACAAAAGGTGCGATTTCATCGGTTAGTGTTGAATCAAATTCGCTGATGAATTTTACATACAATAATGCCGCAAACGGATATAGCTTAAACGAAATTGATTACGGAGTAAATAGCAGCTGCGGGACTGTCAGCTTCGATTACGACACGAATTTCAATCCAAGCAGTGTCTCATATAATGATTTATTGAGATATAAGTTCTCATATGGAAATGCGGGAAATATCAATACAATAATAGACCATGTGAATAATATTCAGACAAGCTATAGCTCTGACAGTGATGGCAACAGTATAACAAACCAAAAAAACACAATCGGAGCAAGCCCGTACACTCATAGTTTTTGGAACAGTGCCGGGGAGAATGATGCGAATACTTTCAGTGAATCGATAGGAAGCATCACATACACAACAAATTTTCTTACTGATTCGGATGGTCTTGCAAGCAAAGCATACTTTAGTCTATCCAATGGCTCTGTCGTAAACAGCGAGGCTGCTTATGACGGTTTAGGCAGGATTACAGGGGGAAGTTTGTACAAAAAGAACTCGTCCGGTGAAATTACTGCCAATCTTTTAAACACTACCTATAGTTATCCGAATTTCTCACAATATAAGACCGGAACCTTGCCATGCGCAGTCAGCATGTTTGGCAATAACGGATACAGCAAAATATTTTCATATCAATATGACAAAGTTGGAAATATTGTAAATGACAGCGGCAAAACATATGTTTACAATGATGCCGGGGAGCTTACAAGGGTAAATGACCCTAATAATGGAACAACTGTTTATGCTTATGATGTAGGCGGAAACATATCGAGCAAAAAAACATATGCTTATACCACAGGAACTCTTGGTTCAGTTCTCACAACGAAAAACTATGGATACGACAACACATGGAAGGATAAATTAACAAGTTACGATGGAAACAGCATTACATATGACGATGTGGGTAATCCGCTAAGCTATTACAATGGGTATAACTTCACATGGGAAATGGGAAGAGAACTTGCAGGAGTAACGGGTAACAGTAAAACGATAGCTTATAAATACAACCAGGACGGTATCCGTCAAAGCAAAACCGTAAACGGTACAACTACAAAATATACATTGGTTGGAAATAAAATAACTTATCAGGATGACGGAACAAATAAGCTGTATTTTAGATACGATGGAAATGATAACTTAATCGGGTTTGAGAAAACGACCGGCAGTACAACCACAGATTATTACTATGTTAAAAATATTCAGGGAGATATATTGAGTATTCTTGATAGCAACGGCAACGATGTGGTAGACTATACATATGATGCATGGGGCAAATTGCTATCAACTACAGGAAGCGCGGCGAGCACATTAGGGGTAATAAATCCATTCCGCTATAGAAGTTACTACTTTGATACCGAAACCGGGCTTTATTATCTGCAGAGCAGATATTATGATTCAAATACCGGAAGGTTTATTAATGCGGATGAAATAGGTATTTTGCAGGATACACAGGGTGAAGTACTTGGAGCGAATATATTTGCGTATTGTGGGAATAATCCGATTATTTATTCTGACCCAAGCGGGACTTTATACGATCTTTCACTTTTTACCAATGGGGTTACTAAAATTTATACAGGACTAAATCATTACAAAGACCGCACTTATGATTTTTATTATACATCATTGAATGCGTGGCAAAGGGGTTTTGGATATTGTGATGCTTTTGATTGGGCTGCACCTGCTCTCGGATTTCATATAGACAGTTTAAAAAGCTATTTTACTTATAAAAGAAAAGATGGTACAAAAATGGATTGGAGAGTCCAACTTTGGAAGGGTCAGTATTTAGTTGCATCCGGCTGTGAAATAGGAGTTTATTATAGGGAATGGTTCTATGTACCAGGATGGTATGCAAGTGTAAAAAATAGTGATATGTTAAAAATGGCAATCTATCTTAGAACATTAAATGATAAAAAACTTGTTCATAGGGTATTTCAGTATCATTGGTGGTTGACTGGTTTCACACCGGGTAGAGTTTACTCTGCAAAAAATTTATATATGATTGCAAAAATTATATTCCCAAATGAAGGAATGTGTTCTGCGTGTTATAGAGGATTTAAGAGTTGTTATTCCAAGGCGAGAATATATATAGCATCAAATGATAAAAAGGAATTAATTATTGAGTGGTGGGGATAAGAATGAAATATAAGATGCTTACTTCAGTATGGAGGGCTAACAAATGAAAATTAAGCCAATTCAAATATTGGGCATGATAATTTTAGTAGGATTGTTTTTATCTTCATGCTCAATAATAACAGGGAAAGGAAATGATATGAAATTATTTACCAGTATAGAGAATGGAAGTTTAGAAGGTGCAAAGGAAGCAATTGATGATGGTGCAAATCTAAACGAGTTAAGTGGATTTTTGTTAACAAAAATCACACAATTTGGTGTGAGACAAAAAAACCCTTTTAGGATAGCATGCGAGGATGGAAGGGATTCCATAGCCCGATATCTTATAGAAAAAGGTGCTGATCCCAATTACACTGATAGTGCAGGTGTTTCACAATTGATGTATGCAGCGGGTATGGGGAATAATGAATTATGTGAGCTTCTCCTTAAACATGGGGCAAAAATCAATCAAACCGGTAAGGATGGATATACGGCTTTGGATTTTATGTTACAATGGGGTCCACTTGAACAGTATTCAAATTTGACATTTAATATGCTTATTAAAAACGGTGCGAAGATTACCCCAAAAACATTAGAGTCGATTTTGAGAAATAGTATTGGTTACTGCAAATACGGCATGATTAAGCAAATTCTACAGGGGTTGATAAATGCCGGGTTTAAGTCAAATTTAGATCCGGTTTTTGAAGCTGCGATATTAGGTGAGTCTTCAAAAGTAGCAGAGTATGTATTAAAGGGTAAAGTAAAAAAAGATTACGAAAAGAAGATTGTGCTTTATTCTACTGCATTCTGCAACTTAAAGACAGTTAAACTGCTTGAAAACAGAGGGCTTGAAATCAGATTATTTGATGATAATAAAAACTCGACTTTAGCGATTGCGGCAAAATATGGACAGTTAGAAACTTTAAAATACTTACTCGCAAAATTTAAAGGTACAGAAAATGAAAACAATGATAATGAAACTGCATTAATATTGTCCGTTCGGAATAATCAATATGAAACTGCAAAGTATTTGTTGAAGAAAGGTGCTCGAACATATTATGAACATAATGGTTACCAGGTGAGCGCTATGAATTTTGCATCTGCAAATGGGGATGTAAGAATAATAAAATTATTAATTGAAAATGGATATCCGCGTAATGCCAAGAACATAATACCGGCTATGATTGAAGCTATAAAATGGGATCAATTAAATTCCTTAAAATATTTTTTAGATTTAGGGATAGATTTAGACATTGAAGATCAAAATGGAACTACATTATTAGGAGAGGCTTGTACATTAGGGAAAATGAATTTTGTAAAATTATTGGTTGAAAGTGGTGCTAATGTTGATGGTAGTGGCCTGAAGGGGTTGCCACTTAATTTAGCATCTCAATTTTGCAGAACAAATATTGCAGAGTATTTGATAAAAAAAGGAGTTGATGTTAATGCAATAGGAGTATGGGATGATGGCTCTAAAACCAATTCTGCATTAGTTGAAGCAATACAAAGCGGAGCATTTGATATTGTTAAGTTACTTGTTGAAAATGGTGCGGATTTGGAGTATATTGATTCGGATGATAGCATCAAGTCAATAAGGACTTTTGCCATTCAAAGAGGAAGTAAACACATAGCGGAATATCTTTCTAAGAAAGGTGCCAAATAGGATGGAATAGTTTTATAACAAAAGGTATCATAGTGTTTTTTCATAGCGAGATAATAAAAAGCTAAGATTCTGTTAGGATTTGGTGCAGTCAGCGGTTCCGCTGATTTAAATTTATCGTCTGTAGTGGAATAGTTCGACTTTTATTAAGCCAAAATGATAAAGTCATATGCATACAAAAGAAGGACTAAACCATGCCAAACAATAAATCAGCGACAAGCGTTGCAGAAGAAATGGAAATTGACACAAACACCGTGCGCTGGATAAGCGAATCAGACATATGGAATCAGAATTATTCTGAAAGCAGCCATTCAAGAGCATTTATTCTCTTGATTCCTTCATAGTCAGCTTCAGGGTCTTCATCAAGAGTCAAGATGTATTTTGGGTAATGATCGGATATTTTTTGAAGAGATTTTAATTCTCTCTCAAGGGTTGAGTTGTCTCTTGTTGATGCGGCGACTTGGAAGTATTTCAGCCCGTTTTCGTCAGACGCAACAAAATCGACCTCAAAATCTTCGACTTTGCCTACACTAACATCAAAACCTCTGCGCAGCAGTTCTAAGTAAATAACATTTTCAAGAATATGCCCTACATCGATTCCTTTGTCCCCCAGAAGCATGTATCTGAGACCTATATCGACAACATAGTATTTTTCAAGAGTAGCAAGGTATTGCTTACCCTTTATATTGTACCTCTTTGCCTGATAGACGATAAGACTGTTCATCAAGCCCTTAATATATTTTTCAACTGTTTTTTGGTCAATCTTCCGTCCTTTTGAAGTCATTGTTTTAGCAATACTTGTCGTTGACAGAAGGTTACCAATATTATCGAAGACAAACTTAACGATGCTTTCAAGCATTAGAACATCGGATATATTAAGTCTTGCAACAATATCTTTCAGCAGCACTGAATCATATATACTTTGCAGATACTGCTTTACATCTTTTTTTTCCGTTAATTGCATGGTATAGGGGAAAGAACTGTTTTCAAGATAAGCCGTATACTTTTGTATATTTGGCAAATGACTTTTGCCCTTTTTATATTCCGAGCAAAATTCCTTGAATGATAAAGGGAGCATCTTCAATTCTGTATAACGCCCTGAAAGCAAGGTTGCAAATTCGCCGGACATGAAAAATGCATTTGAGCCTGTTACATATACGTCACAGTTTTTTTTGATAAACAGGCTGTCAACTGCTTTTTCGAAATTTTCTACATGTTGAATTTCATCAAGGAAAATGTAATTCATTTTATTTTCAGTCAAAAGAGGTTTTATATAATCATAAAGCTTGCGATATGTATTCAGATATTCAAAATCAATATCCTCGAAGTTTATTGATATGAATTGATTTTCATTTACACCGTTCTCTTTCAAGTAGTCGCGATATATCTCGAATAAGGTTGATTTACCGCATCTGCGAACGCCAGACACAATTTTAACTATTTGTTTGTCCCTGCCTCTTATTAAAAAATCAAGATATTCTTTTCTTTGGATTCTATTCATATATCAATACTCCCTCTTGAACAAACTTTATGAGAATTATAACACGCAAACTTTCAATTGTCAATGATATTAGGGAATGTAATCCTCAAAAACCAGAGCCATGTTTACTACTATTGTAAACAATGGTAGAATTCTATAAGGATATATTTTCTAAAATAAATAACCAATTCAGGGGGAAAAATTTGAGAAACATAATTAATGCAAAAAGATTTCTTTCAATAATTTTGACAGTTGCAATGATTTCCACAATGTCGTTTATTATTGATACCGGAGAAAAGGTATCAGCCGCAAGTGTGATACATGTTGCCACTGATACAAGTCCGGCTTTATATAAAAATGCATCCGGAACAATTATCTGCACAAATGGAGTCCTGCCGACCTCATTAAAAAATTTGTTGGTTCGGGGCAATGTTACCTGCTATTTTGCACCGGGAGAATACTGGATCGAAGGCCCTACAAGACAATTTATAATTGGAAGCAATACAAGCATTCTCGGTGAAACACATGTTGCTCTTCCTGAGGACAAGTCTCAGATGCTCTATCCCAACTCCTCGACACAAGCTGTTTTTGCGACAAGGACATTTCTTGATTCTTCAGTACAGGCACCGTCAGGAAATATAGGATATGTCGATACAGTCAGCGGCGCAACAAATATTAGAATTCAAGATGTTGAATTCAGCGGATATGTTGTTATGACTTTAGACAATATTACCAATTCTATAGTAAAAAATGTGCTTATACATAATTATCACGGAACATACCCAAACGGAACTTGGTGCTTCATGGGCAACGCCGGCGCAACCGGAACCCTGTGGGTATACGGAAGCTGCAATACCGTCACACTTGAAAACATTAATGTGCAATGTTCATCCCACCATAGTTTTGCAATACAAACCGGACAAAATCCGGGCACATCAAAAAATATTTATTTTAAAAATTGCCGTGCATTGCACGGAGGATCGGGAAAAATTGAGGGCGGAAGCGCAGACTGGTCGGTAGGTTTTGATTTCTGCGAAAATCAGAATATTGAAGATGTGGTGGCAAGAGACTGCTACGCCATAGATTGCTGGAAAGCAGGTTTTTATACCGAGCCGGAAGCATCCGGAGGGAATATTAAAAACCTTTCATTATATCGTTGCGTTTCAATTGATGCAGGACAGAGAGCTCTTTACAGAGACGAATTTGGCAACCCTGTCATACCGAGACATACTATCCCTGCTGAAACCGAAGGGTCAAATTTCTTTTTCCAGGGCGGTTATTTCGAAGAATGTGTTTCAATTAACGGAGAAAAAGCGGGTTGGCTTTTTGGCAATGAAAGAGGAGAAGAGGTTAATCCCGGTCGAGGTATCTGTGAGATGGTCCGCTGCGGAGACAGGGGTTCGCCTGTATCAATCGCAAGTGAAATGAGGCTCAACCATGACCAGTATGTCGATAGTTTTTATTCAGTATTACCGACAAAATACGCATTTGAAATATTCGGAGATAATCATGGGGAACTGGATAACCAGATCGATCCCGCGATAAGACCTTCAAACATTAATTTTACAAACAGCGTTATAATTGCCGGTTCAAACACAAATCCTCCTATTGCGGTATGCAAGATGGAACGTATGCAATTTATCGAGAGTCCGGAACATGCGGAAGCAGTAAAACCCGGCGGCAGATATGATATGTTCGACCCTCCGATTAATATTGATCCCGGAGTTTTAACAGGAACTATCTATAATTACCCGACAGGAGATATGGTTTACATTCATACAGCATTAGGCAATAAGTGGAACAGTTCTCAAGATCCGATTGCCGCAGCATCCGGATTGATTAGGTCAGGTGTATCTGTAAATCCTGATGATTTCATCAAAATGGACGGAAGCAGCAGCCAGAACCTTCCTACTGCAACACCGACTCTTGAACCGACACCTACGGCAACGCCGGTACCGACTGAGACACCAATTCCAACAGCAACTCCCGGCGGTGCGTTTATTGAGACGGCATATTCTTTTAAGAATCCTGATTGGCAAAATAACGGGTATGACTTGGGAAGTTCAAATACCGGAAATCAGGTAATGAGTTTTGATGTTACTCCATTGGCGGATAATATTGATGCTCAAATAGCATATATTGATTCTTCCACTTTGATAACCGGTTTTGACGACCTTGCAATCCAGGTCAGATTGAATGATGCAGGCATATTTGACGCCAGAAGCGGTTGGTTATGTGAATATGATAACAAGGTGACATATTCTGCAAATACAAAATATCATATTGAAATACAGGCTAATATGATTTCCAAAACATTTAGTGTCTGGGTTACGCCGCAGGGAGGCATGAGGACGCAAATAGCGAGTAATTATCTTTTCAGAGCGGAGGCACCTTATACCGACGATGTCGGGAAAGTGTTCTTTATATCCGATACTGCCAATAACTTATTTAAAATTGAGAATCACACAATTTTCCCTGAGGGTTATCAAACACCAACGGTTACGCCGACGGCAATACCAACGGCTACGCCGACAGTTACGCCGACAGCAACTCCAACGGCAACTCCGACTGTTACGCCAACGGCTACGCCGACGGCAACTCCAACGGCTACGCCGACGGCTACACCGACGGCAACTCCAACGGCTACGCCGACAACTACACCGACAGTTACGCCAACGGCTTCGCCGACGGCAACTCCAACGTCTACGCCGACAGCAACACCAACAGCAACGCCGACGGCAACTCCAACGGCTACGCCGACAACTACACCGACAGTTACGCCAACGGCTTCGCCGACGGCAACTCCAACGTCTACGCCGACAGCAACACCAACAGCAACGCCGACAGCAACACCAACGGCTACGCCAACTGTAATACCAACTCCTAAGCCAACACCGATTAGTGTTTCTAAAATTACTATCAATAAGGCAAGCAGTTTTTTGAAAGTGAGCCAGACGGTAAAACTGACTGCGACTGTCTATCCGACCAATGCTTCCAATAAAGCTGTTATGTGGACATCGGCCAACTCTAAAATTGCTTCTGTTACGTCTACGGGAAAAGTAACCGCAAAGACAAGAGGAACAACTTTGATTATAGCTTCATCCGTTAGCGGAGGAAGAGTTGCGACATGTGCTGTAACGGTTACCCAACCTGTAACAAGAGTAAAATTGAGCAAAATATCGGCATCTCTAAAAAAAGGAAAAACCATGAAGTTGAGCGCGACTGTGAACCCAACAAACGCAAGTAACAAGAAAGTTACCTGGAAATCAGGGAATAAAGCATTTGCGACTGTAAGCTCAACGGGCGTTGTTAAAGGAATTAAAAAAGGCACGACATATATATATGTTTACACAGTTGATGGAAAGAAAACCGATAAATGCAAGGTAACGGTAAATTAAGGCTTAATATCGAGAAATATCAAAGAAGAAAGGGAGTTAACGCCCTTTCTTCTTTATTAACTAATAAAGGTGTGATTTTGTAAAAAGTACCCCATAATCTATTTATTGTTGGATATGCCGACTTGTTTTTTAGGAAGCATATGTATTATTTCTTCGCAGAAACTTTCTTTAGTTTTGCAAACCTCGGAAGACCATCTGTCTGAGTAAGTACAGGCTGTCCTTGGATTAGAGGCAATGCATAATTTATAAATTGTTCGTTCAATCCGTTGCCTTCCGTATTAATCCATTCCATCGGCACTACCTTTTCTTTGTTTGCAACATCCTCAAGACTAATAAGTTTAATATTGCACTTGTATTCTTTGCCTTCAGCTCTTTCAAAGGCAACCATATAGTCTGTTTTGCCTTCGACCGCATATTTGACAGCCATCTGGCCTGCCAGATAAGCTTCATTTATATCGGTTAATGATGCAATATGAGCGGCGCATCTTTGAAGGAGGCTGAACTCAATTCCGCGAACTTTCGCGCCTGTTTTTGATTTAATAATGCTGGCGAGTGTTGCGGCAAGTCCGCCAAGCTGAGCGTGGCCAAAAGAATCCTTGCAGCTTGCAAGGTCTGAACCGTATTCGGATATATATTTTCCGTCTTTGTCTTTTATACCTTCGGAAACAGCAACAATTACTTTGCCGGTTTTATTATAAATCCTTTGAACATCAGCTAAAAACTCATCAATATCGAATGCGATTTCAGGGAGATAAATCAAGTCAGGTCCGTTGCCCTTGTAACTTGCGAGAGCTGTTGCCGCTGTAAGCCATCCGGCGTTGCGTCCCATAACCTCGAGAATTGTTATCATACCGGTGTCATAAACTCTTGCGTCATGATAAACCTCCATAGTTGATGTTGCAATGAACTTTGCCGCGCTTCCGTATCCCGGACAGTGATCTGTTGCCCAAAGGTCGTTGTCGATTGTCTTTGGAACGCCCATAACCCGGCATTCGTAGCCTGCATTTTGCATATATTTGCTTATTTTATTACAGGTATCCATTGAATCGTTTCCGCCATTATAGAAGAAATATCGTATGTCATATTTTTTAAAAACCTCGAGAAGTCTTATGTAGTCAGTCTCATCGTCTTCCGCATTCTTAAGTTTGTAACGCACCGAACCCAAAGCGGACGACGGAGTTGTTTTCATCAATTCCAGTTCATAAGGATCTTCCTTGCTCATATCATAAAAGTTCTCTGTCAGAATACCTTTGATACCGTGCGCCGCACCGTAAACCGTAGTTATACATTCCTGCTTAAGCGCTTCCTGTATAACACCTGCTGCACTTGCATTAATTACCGACGTAGGTCCGCCCGACTGGCCGAACATACATGCACCCTTTAAAGTACTCATTTAAAAACCTCCCAGTTAGTTGAAATCTATCCGATTTATATTAATTATACCATCAAAACATCATATAAGAATATAACATATACTATTTTAAAAATCAATTATACGTGCTGAAATTAAGCCGGGAAATTGTGAAGACGGTCACCTAAATCGAGAACCGTCTTTTCATTTGATAAAGAATTTTTGAATAAAACTTGATTTCTTTATTTAATCTGATAGAATTGATGTGATAAAAACTTAACGGACAGTTGGATTGGGAGAACGTCGTTCTGTACCGGAAGACCCGTCCCTCTGTACGGATTAATTGAGTTTTATATACAAACACATATATTAAGGAGTGAATTATTATGCCATTGGTAACATCAACCGAAATGTTCAGAAAAGCTTATGAAGGCGGCTATGCAATTGGCGCATTTAACGTCAATAACATGGAAATCATACAGGGAATCACAGAAGCGGCGCGGGAAGAAAACGCACCGTTGATTCTTCAGGTATCGGCAGGAGCAAGAAAATATGCAAAACATGTATACTTAATGAAGCTGATTGAAGCTGCATTAGAAGATACAGGACTTCCAATCTGTGTCCATTTAGACCATGGAGAAGATTTTGAAGTGTGCAAATCATGCGTTGACGGCGGGTTTACTTCAGTCATGATAGACGGCTCAAAGCATTCGTTCGAAGATAACATCAAACTGACAAAACAGGTTGTTGAGTATGCTCATTCAAAGGGCGTTGTAGTTGAAGGAGAGCTTGGGAGACTTGCAGGTGTAGAAGATAATATTAAAGTTAAGGCTGAAGATTCATCATATACAGACCCTGACGAAGTTCTTGAATTTGTCACTAAGACAGGTGTTGACTCGCTTGCAATCGCTATCGGCACAAGTCACGGAGCATTCAAATTCAAAGGGGAACCTGTTTTGAGATTTGATATTTTGGAAGAAGTTCAGAAAAGATTACCGGGATTCCCAATAGTATTGCATGGCGCATCTTCGGTTATTCCTGAGTTTGTTGATTTAATAAATAAGTACGGCGGACAAATGCCGGGAGCAAGGGGAGTACCTGAAGAAATGTTAAGACAAGCCGCTAAAATGGCTGTTTGCAAGATTAATATCGACTCGGACTTAAGACTTGCCATGACAGCATCAATCAGAGAGCACTTTGCATTGAATCCGGGAGATTTTGACCCAAGACAGTATTTGAAACCGGCAAGAGAAAACATTAAATTACTTGTGAAAAACAAGCTTGTAAATGTTTTGGGCTGCAACGGAAAAGCTTAATTGCCTCTTAATTGCGGAGGATAAAGAAATTTGAATATTCAAGTGGAAATGCCTGTACGAAAAAGACAACCCAAAAGAAAAAAACAAAAGAAACCAATACGTTTTATTGTGTTTCTTTTGTTATTGCTGTTTTTAATTATTCTTGGAGTTCTTGTAGGTACAGGCTTTAAATTCGGAAATGTTAATTTTGATATCTTCAATCGCAATGCAGACGCTCAAGAAACCAATACAACGACTGTATCACCTTCAAATACAACATCACCAAAACCATCGGTCGTACCGACTGCAAGTCCTGCGGATGATATAACGCTGCAGGGAGTGAAGGAATTAAAGAAAAGCATATCAACATATATAGACAAGCAAACGGGAGAGTTTAGTGTCTATTATTTAAACCTGTCGGACGGAAGCCAGTTTGGAATTAATGACACTGAAGTTTTTGTAGCTGCAAGCACAATAAAAATACCGATTAATTTTTATTTATTTAAAGAGATTGAAGCGGGGGATGTAAGCAAAACCGATAAAGTAACATATTTATCCCGTGATTATGAAGGCGGGACGGGGGATTTGCAATACGAGAAAAAAGGCACAATTTATACGGTTGACGAATTATCCAAGCTTTCAATCGAACTGAGCGACAATGTTGCTACAAATATGCTTCAAAGATTTTTGGGCGGAAGAAGTGTAATAAGAGGATACATGAAGAAACTCGGCGGAATTGTCACTTACGGAGACAAGAATATTACATGCGCCAAAGACATGGCGCTTTATATGAAAAGGGTCTACGAATTCTCGGTATCAAACCCGAAGCTTGGCGGTCATCTTATAGATTATTTTGAAAACACAATATTCAATGACAGAATTCCAAAGCTTCTTCCAAAGGATATCAAAGTTGCGCATAAGATCGGGAATTTTTGGAGTGAGGAATGGGGAGCGGCTTTACACGACATAGGGATTGTGTACGCCGATAAACCTTACATCATTTCAGTAATGACTAAAAAAGCAGACGAAGACGAAACTTATGATGCAATCGCAAATATTTCGAAAATGGTTTATGAATATGTTGTAAATTCGTGAATACAGAGAATCAATAAGTCAATAATCTCTTTTATATTTCCTCAAACGCCTAAGTCTCGAAATCCTCTTCAGCACAAATCTTAACAATACAAAGAAAATAACAAGTAAAATTATTTTGAGTATCAAACCGCTGTTGATTAAATTTCCGAAAAAGTCTCTGACATTCGCACCGAAACTTTTGTTAACTGAACTTTCCGCAATTAAATTTACTGTTCTTACAGGGACACCGTTGGATGTAAAGGTCACAGTTCCAAGAACGGAGCCTTTGCTTATGGGCGCTTTAATATTTGGAGTAAACTTGAATGTCTGACCAATATTCCATTTGACTTTATCGTTTGGCATCGCACACACAATAGGCGATGCTGCAAGAAGCTTCAAATTTTTACCCGAATCCGAATCAATCACAGAAATATTCTTGATTATCGAACCTGAATCAGCAATTGATTTAATTGAATAAGTGCTGAAACCGTATTTGAGCAAACTGTATGAATTGGCAAAATCAGTTCTCCCGGTTGGTCCGTATTTTGAACCGAATACTACGGCAATAAGTTCCATCCCGTCTTTGTTGATAGCAGACGAAACGAGATTATGACCTGACTGGTTTATGAATCCTGTTTTTATACCGGTAATGGTAAAATTATCGTTCTTATAATAGAGCAGATTATTAGTGTTATAAAGGGTAACTGCCTTTTTTTGGTATCTGTTTGGAGGCATTACAACACTTTTTTTCAATACTATGTTTCGAAATTCGGGAATCTTCATTGCATAGGATGCGATCAAGGCCATGTCGGCCGTTGTTGTATAGTGGTCGGGATCATATATTCCGTTTGTATTTACAAAATGAGTATGGATTGCCCCTAACTGAACTGCTTTTTCATTCATTAAATCAATAAAATCCTTACGGGTCGGAGCCAGATTTTCAGCTATTATATTTGCGGCATCATTTGCCGAATTCACAAGCAATACGTCCATCAAAACCTTCATTGAAAGTTTTTCACCCGGAGGAATGCCTGCATTGGAACCACCGGGACCGATGTCGCATATCGCTGCTTCACTCGCAGTCATCATCTGGTCAAGCCTGCCTTTTTCTAGAGCTAAAATTGCTGTCATTATTTTAGTGGTGCTGGCAGGATAGAGCTTTGAATCAGGGTTCATTGAATCCAATATTCTGCCGGTCGATGAATCCATTAAAACATATGAATCAACGTTAAGCTTTGGTGATGAGGCATTCACTGTTGTAATATTCGCAATTAACAATAATGAAGATAGTAAAATCAAAAGCAGTTTCTTCAATGTTTCCCCCCGGAGATATTTTATAAGTGATAGTATATCAAATTATTTTAATAAAAAAAACAATATTTAATAAAATTTTCAAAAAAACAAGCATGACATTTATTAATATAAATGGTATAATATGTACATTATATTCGTGAGGTGTTTTGTGGATTTTTTTATATTTGGAATACATATTCATATCGAAAAAGTTATGTTTGTTCTGATAGTAGTTTTCGTTTTCATGTCACTTGCAGTTACGGGTTTTGTCCTGAGCAGGAATGATGCCCAAATTGTAATAAATAAGACCGATGCCGGCAGTACAAGTTCAGACGGGGAGGTAAAGAATGCTGTTGAATCAGATGATTCAACCAAAACTGATATTGAAAGAATAAAAGTTTACGTTGTGGGATGTGTAAAGAATCCCGGAATTATTGAGATAAAAAAAGGGCAAATAATTTCAGATGCTATAAAAGCTGCAGGAGGACCGACAAATGACGCTGATATTTTCAATATAAATATGGTTTACAAGCTTACCGAAAATGTCATGTTGAGAATAAACAAAAAAGGTGCCGGTAAAACAGTTCCCGAAAGTGCAAACAGCTCCGGAAATGGGGAAGCCGGGAAGGGCGTTGTAATTACAAATGAGACAGGGAATGCGCTTATTAACGATTCTGACGGAGATTCAAAAAAAGGAGGGTTGATAAACATTAATACCGCAACAGCCTCGGAACTTGATGTTCTGCCGGGTGTGGGAGAAAAGACGGCTGCGGATATAATTGCATACAGGGAGAAAAGCGGAGGATTTAAAAAAATCGAAGAAATAATGAATGTATCAAGAATAGGACAAAAGAGATTTGACTCGATAAGGGCTTTAATTAAGGTATGACAGGTATTATTCGCTATTGAAACAGCCGGCGTCATTATTGACATAGAAAATGCTGAAAGATATAATAAGTAAAATAAGATGGAGGCTGTTTTTATGATAAAAATTACTTTAAAAGACGGAAGCTCAAAAGAATATGCAAAAGGAATTACCGTATTTGATGTCGCATTGAGCATAAGTGATGGACTTGCAAGAGTTGCGATGGCAGGGGAGGTTGACGGAAAAGTCAAAGACCTGCGGTTTAAACTTGAAAATGACTGTAAGCTTAGTCTTTTGACGTTTAATGACGATGGCGGAAAGCTCGCATACAGACATACAACCTCACATATTATGGCACAGGCAGTTAAGCGGTTATATCCGGGGATACAGCTTGCGATTGGACCTTCTATAGACAATGGATTTTATTATGATTTTGATATAGAGAAACCCTTTTCAGTTGAAGAATTAGAGAAGATTGAATTAGAAATGAGCAGGATAGTTAAAGAAGACCTGCAGATTGAAAGATTTACGCTTTCAAGAGAAGAAGCATTAAAGCTTATGAATGAAAATAAAGAACCGTATAAGGCCGAGTTGATTCTTGACTTGCCCGAAAATGAAGAACTTTCTTTCTATAAGCAGGGTGAATTTACCGACCTTTGCGCAGGACCGCATTTAATGTCCACAGGAAAGATAAAAGCATTCAAACTTTTATCCGTAGCAGGTGCATATTGGCGTGGCAGCGAAAAAAATAAAATGCTTCAGAGAATATACGGAACAAGCTTTCCAAAGAGAAGCGATCTTGATGAGTATTTATTCAGACTGGAGGAAGCAAAAAAGAGAGACCACAGGAAACTTGGACGTGAACTTGATTTGTTTGATATTTATGATGAAGGACCGGGATTCCCTTTCTTCTTCCCAAAAGGAATGGTTTTAAGAAACAAACTTCTGGACTTTTGGAGAGAAGAGCATAAAAAAAGAGGGTATCAGGAAATCAACACACCGATAATCCTAAATGAAGAACTATGGCATCGTTCAGGTCATTGGGATCACTATAAAGAAAATATGTACTTTACAAAAATAGATGATGCGGATTATGCGATTAAACCGATGAATTGCCCGGGTGGAATGCTTGCATTTAAAAGAAAGCTTCATTCTTACAGGGATTTACCGCAAAGAATTGCCGAGCTTGGACTAGTCCACAGACATGAGCTTTCCGGAGCGCTTCACGGATTGATGAGAGTGAGATGTTTCACACAGGATGACGCCCATATATTTATGACTCCCGACCAGATAAAATCAGAGGTAGCGGGTGTTATAGAACTGATTGACGATTTCTATAAAGTGTTCGGTTTTACATATCATGTGGAACTTTCCACAAGACCTGAGAATTCGATGGGTAAGGATGAAGACTGGGATACAGCGACAAACGCTTTAAAAGAAGTGCTTGAAGACAGGGAAATCAAATTCAAGATAAATGAAGGCGACGGAGCATTTTACGGACCGAAAATCGACTTCCATCTTGAGGATTCAATAGGCCGTACGTGGCAATGCGGAACGATACAATTAGACTTTCAGATGCCCGAGAAATTTGACCTCAGCTATATCGGTCCGGATGGTGAAAAGCACAGACCGGTTATGATTCACCGGGTTGTGTTTGGAAGTATTGAAAGGTTTATTGCAATTTTAACCGAGCATTATGCCGGAGCGTTTCCTATATGGCTTGCACCTGTCCAGGTGAAACTGCTTGGAATTGTTGAAAAGCATAATCCTTATATAGAGGAACTTAGTAAAAAGCTTGAAAGCGCCGGAATCAGCACGGAATGCGATTTGAGAAACGAAAAAATCGGTTATAAAATCAGAGAAGCACAGATGGAAAAGATTCCGTATATGCTTGTGGCAGGCGATAAAGAGACAGAAACGAACACGATTTCCGTCAGATCAAGGAAAGACGGCGACTTAGGCTCAATGAGTGTTGAAGAGTTTATAAAAAAAGCAACCTGTGAAATCACCGCAAAAGAGAATTGAATTCTTTCCTGAAAATTAAGACGCGGAGCAAAAAATGTTCCGGCATAGAGAAATCCAAAATAATTGACATTTATAAAGTCGTGTGTTAATATGTAAAAGCGAAATAAAGCAGAGGTAATCCGCTTCTCACCTTACGGATATGTTCTTTAAGGTTAATGGTAAAGTTTATTGAACTTTAACTTGTATTCGAGTGGATTACTATCGGTAATCCATTTTTTTTATTTAAAATTGTAAACGGAGGTGTTCTATTATCAGCAAAAACGAATTGTTGATCAATGAAGAGATTCGAGATAAGGAAGTAAGGCTAATTGATGCCGATGGAGGCATGGTTGGAGTTGTTCCGTTAAAGGATGCTCAAAAAATGGCGGTTGATAAGAATCTTGATCTGGTAAAAATCGCACCTCAGGCAGCCCCGCCGGTATGCAGAATTATGGATTACGGCAAGTACATGTTTGAACTTTCGAAAAAAGAAAAAGAAGCAAGAAAAAACCAAAAGGTAGTCAATATAAAGGAAGTTCGAATATCAGCGGGAATCGAGGAACATGATTTCGATTTCAAAGCAAAAAATGCCATCAAATTCTTAAAAGAAGGCGATAAGGTTAAAGTGACAATAAGGTTCAGAGGCAGAGAAATGAATTATACTTCATTGGGGGCCGAAATGCTCGAAAAATTTGCTGTCGCAGTCGAAGAATTCAGTGTTGTTGAAAGAAAACCGAAGCTTGAAGGCAGAAGCATGATAATGATTCTAAATCCAAAATAATAATTTTTAAACTTAAAATATATAGGAGGATAAGTAATATGCCAAAATTAAAATCACACAGCGCATCAAAGAAAAGATTTAAGCTTACTGCAAGCGGCAAAATAAAGATGGGCCACGCATTTAGAAGTCATAGGCTTACATCTAAGGGAACAAAAGCGAAAAAACATCATAGGCTTACCGCCTATGTTTCAGCAGCAAACGCAAGCAATGTCAAAAAACTAATTCCATATGCTTAAAGAAGGAGGAAATTTATCATGGCAAGAGTAAAAGGCGCAATGAGAACACGTGCAAGACACAAGAAAATATTAAAGTTAGCTAAAGGATATTTCGGACACAAGAGTAAGCTTTTTAGAACGGCTAATCAAGCGGTCATGAAATCACTTGTTTATGCATATAGAGACAGGAAAGCGAAAAAGAGAGACTTCAGGAAACTTTGGGTTGTCAGAATAAATGCCGCAGCAAGAATAAACGGCTTGTCTTATAGCAGATTTATAAGCGGTCTGAAAAAATCAGGTATCGACTTAAACAGAAAAGTATTAGCCGATATGGCTATGAATGATGCACCGAGCTTTGCGCAATTGGTTGAAAAGGTTAAAGAATCAGTATAATTACCGGTAATTAATTTTGGGTCAAACAGAATGCACCTTCAAACATTAGATAATTCTGATTTTTGAAGGTGTTTTATTTTGGATTAATAAGTAATTCAAATACTTTTACAATATTGGGGTCAAATTGAGTTCCGGCGTAAGATTTTAATTCTTCAATTGCATTGCTTTTTGCTATAGATTTTCTATAGGCTCGGTCGTTTGTCATCGCATCATATGCATCAGCAACGGCGAGTATCCTTGAAAGCAACGGAATGTTCTCCCCCCGGAGCCCCTGAGGATAACCCTTGCCGTCCCAGCGTTCGTGATGCGTTCTGATGTAATCGGCAATATTCTCGAGTTCAGATGTCGATTTTGCTATTCTGTAACCGATGTCCGGATGCGTCTTCATAACGATCCATTCATCTTCGGTCAGAGGGTCGGGTTTTTTAAGAATTCTGTCGTCAATAGCAACCTTGCCGATGTCATGAAGGACAGATAAAAGTTCAAGCTCGCTTAGATCCTTTTGTGAAAGATTTAGCTTTTTACCGATTTTAACAGATAAATCAGAAAGCCTTTTTGAGTGCTGTTCAGTTTCTTCGCTTTTTTCATACACTGTAGCTATAATTGTAGAAATTAAATTGCTTCTGAAACTTTTTAGGTTTAAAAGTTTTTGATTATGCAGATGTTCGTCCGCCAATTTTGATATTTCTTTTATGCTTTTATCCTCATTTGTTTTCGTTGCGTACCCGATTGAAAGATTAATCTCATAAAGCTTATTCTTTTTTTTATGATTATAAGCATTGAAGGCTTTGTTTATTGAGCTTACAATTTTATCGGTTTCTTTATAATCGGTTTCAGGAAGGATAAAACCGAATTCATCACCGCCTATACGGGCTAAAACATCATCTTTTCGGGTAATGCTTTGTAGAATTTTTGATGTTTCGAATATCAATTTATCTCCCTTGTCAAATCCGAATGCATCGTTTATTAATCGTACACCATTAATATCGGCAATTATAATTGAAATAGGCAATCTTTTTTCCTTAACCATCTTTAGTTTTGACTCTTCGAAATATTTCCTGTTATAAAGTTTGGTGAGATAATCATGATTAAGTGAGTAAATAAGGTCATCTTCAGCTTTTTTCTTATCTGTGACATCAGAACAAAAGCCCAAAAAACGATTCTCTGAAATTTTAACTGAATTGACTGTCCACCAATGATTTGAACCATCCTTGTGAACATACGGCAAAACTACATTCGAAGATCCTGTTTTCAGCAATTCATTGAAAGAATTTAAGGCTTCTTCGACAGCGCATTTACAGGTTATATCGTTGATAGACATTCTCAAGAGTTCTTCTTCGCTGTAACCTGTCAATTCAATAGCCGTATTATTGACTTCCAGATATCTGCCGGTTTCATCTACGACAAAAACTGCATCAGGTGCATTTTCAATATAACTCCTATATTTGCTTTCACTTTCAAACAAAGCCTTTTGGGACTCTTTAAGCTGTTCCTGAAAATGTCTGTGTTCGATTTGTCTTATAATTAACAGACTCAGAATGACAGATGCCACCGGATAGATGATTAACACAGGAATTGAAATTTCACGGATAACATTTATGCTGTTTGGATAAGGCAGCAGAAGCATACATGCCAACATTGTAATGTGAACTGTGACACTCATAGCATATGTGTTTAGCCATCTTAATTTCTTTGATTTCGGATAAAGCCAGCGCCGCCATGCGAGACCAATCAAAGCACTTGCAAAAATGACTGCAATACCAGGCATTGCACCTATTCCACCGGATGCGAATCTAAAAATACCTGCGACACCAACCGTTATAGATGTAGGTACTATTCCAAATGTCAATGCAATAACACTGATTAAAATTGATCGGGTGTCAAAAACCAAACCGGGTGCAAGCGTAAATGGTATCAACATAATTGCGATGCAAATAAACGAAGTCATTAAACCATTTACCAGCGGTCGAAATCTCAGATACTTTTTCGGCAACATAAAGCCGATTTCATAAATTACGGACAAAACTAAAAGAAGAGCGGTATTATTGACTAATGCATAGAATAAATTTGTATTCATAGTAATCTCACCGTTTATTCCTTACTATGTAATTTATCGTCATTTAAATATCGTTACATCAATTATACAATAAACTTAGAGTAATTTCAAAATGTTTCATAAATTTTACAAGATTAGCCAATTAAACAGAAAAATTTTTTATGTTCAGTATATATGTGAATTGAGCGATACACTAATATTTCAAGGGTATTCGAATTCGTTGAATTATTCGACCTTATATAGTAAAATGAAGTCGGGTTCGAGAGATTTTTATTCACATTAGGGAGATGATTTGTTGACAGTGATTACGAGTAATAAGAATCAGATTCTGAAAGAAACAAAGTCACTTAAATTAAAAAAGAGCAGGGATGACAGAAACCAATTCTTTATTGAAGGCACCAGAATTTTTGAAGAGGCGCTTGCTTCGAATTGCAGAGTTTCAAGTGTTTTCTTTTCTGAAACCTTTTCTGAAAGCGATTATGCTAAAGGGTTACAGAAAGAACCAAGGTTAAAAAATGTTCCGATTCATATAGTTGCCGATAAAATATTCGATGAAATCTCCGACACTGAAAACCCACAGGGAATTCTTTGTGTTATTGATAAAATAATTTGGAATGACAAAGAAATATTGCAAGGTTCTGAATTTTTTATTCTGCTCGAATCAATACAGGATCCCGGAAATATGGGCACAATTATTAGAACTGCCGATGCCGCGGGAGCGGATGCAATAATCTTATCAAAAAAATGTGTGGATATATATAATCCAAAGGTTCTGAGAGCAACGATGGGTTCCGTTTTCCATATACCGATTTTACTGGACGTGGATACCACGCAAACAATAAATGTTCTTAAAGACGCCGGAGTAAAGGTTTTTGCATCTCATCTTGAAGCAAAAAAAGAGTATTTTGAGGTAAATTTGACCGGTAAAATTGCCGTGATAATAGGGAACGAAGCAAACGGAATAAGTGAAGAAGTTGCAGTTTTAGCTGATGAATTAATTAAAATTCCGATGCCGGGGGATGCTGAATCACTGAATGCTTCAGTAGCAGCTGCGATTATTGCGTTTGAAAGAGTGAGACAAACCCACTCGCAATAAAGCACTTGCTGTCAGTATCAGCGAGTGCTTTATTGTAAAAAGGTAAGTATAAAAAGGAGGAACAAAATGAAAAACTTGTTCACTCCTATATTATACGCTTAAATAAGGCAAAATTATGTTAACTTATTATTAACTGTATGAACAAAGCATTAACAATTATTTCGGTTTATTCATTGCGCGCAGTGAATTAATAACCGCAATGACAGTAACACCTACATCTGCAAAGACTGCCTCCCACATTTGAGCAAAACCCAGAGTTCCAAGACCCATTATTATTAATTTCACACCCAATGCAAATATGATGTTCTGTAAAACAATTTTCCTCGTTTTACGGGCAATTTTTATGGCATCGACAATTTTTGAAGGCTCATCGGTCATCAGGAGAATATCTGCCGCCTCAATAGCTGCGTCTGAACCCAAACCGCCCATGGCGATACCGATATCTGCAATGGCTAGGGCAGGGGCGTCGTTTATTCCATCTCCAACAAACAATATATTTTTATTTGATTTTGATAAATTGATTTCACCGAGCTTCTTTACCTTCTCATCAGGCAAAAGTTCGGAATAATATTCATGAATGCCAAGTTTACCGGCCATTATACTTGCAGTCAATTCGCTGTCTCCCGTGAGCATTGCAATTCTTTTTATGCCAATTTTTTTTAGTTTCGAGATTGTACTTATTGAATCCGCCTTAAGCTCGTCTGAGATCAGTATATATCCGAGATAATTTTTATCTGCGGTAACATGAATTACCGTTCCTTCAACATCGCAAGTATCGTGTTCTATATCATCGCATTTATGAAGCAGCCTGTCATTTCCTGCAAGAATTTCAATACCGTTGGCTGTCGCTCTTATCCCAAAACCTGATAATTCCTCGTATTTGCTTATTGTGCCGGGTAAGATTTCCTTACCGTATTCCTTCACTATCATTCTGGCAATAGGATGATTTGAATTTGACTCGGCAAAAGCAGCATATTCAAGTATTTGTTCCTTTGAGTACTTGTTATATGGAACAATATCAACGACCTTGAAAATTCCCTTGGTGAGTGTTCCCGTTTTATCAAAAATAATTGTGCCGATATTGTTTAAGGCATCCAGATAATTACTTCCTTTTATAAGGATTCCATTTGCCGAAGCACCTCCGATACCGCCAAAATAACCCATTGGAACAGATATGACAAGTGCGCACGGACATGATATCACGAGAAATATAAGCGCTCTTTTAACCCAAAACAGGAAATCCATATTACCTGTAAACAGAGGGGGCAAAACGGCTGTTAAAATTGCCAACAGAACCACAACCGGTGTATATACTTTTGCAAATTTCGTTATGAATTTTTCGGTCGGCGCCTTTTTCGAAGAAGCGTTTTGAACAAGGTCGAGTATTTTGGACACGGTCGACTCACCGAAACTTTTTGTTACCCTAATAGTTAGAACACCGCTTAAATTTACGAAACCGCTTAGAGTTTCATCGTTTTCAAAAATATCTCTCGGCATTGATTCACCGGTTAAAGATTTTGTGTCAACTGATGAGGAACCTGAAATTACTCGGCCGTCTAAAGGTATTCTTTCTCCGGGTTTTACCATTATTATGTCGCCAATATTAATGCTCTCAGGAGATACTTCTATAGATTTCTTATCGGTAACCAGTCTTGCAAAATCAGGGCGAATGTCAATCAAAGAGGCGATTGATTTTCTGGATTTGCTTACTGTGACATCCTCCATTAACTGACCTAATTTGTAAAACAGCATAACTGCAACCGCTTCGGGAAACTCACCGATTACAAAAGCACAGATTGTAGCAAGGGCCATTAAAAAGTTTTCGTCAAAGAACTTGCCTTTTATTAAGTTTTTTCCCGCATTGATTAATACATCCGCACCGCACATTAAATAACCGATTGCAAATAAACTGAATTCAGCCCAGACAGGTGCGTTTAGAAGAAGCCCTGTCAAAAAAAATACCGTGCCTGAAACAATTATAAGTATTTGCTTTGAAATTCCGGAATCTATTTCAATTTTTCCTATTGCGATTTGATTAATTCTCATAAAAAACTCCTTATGCTTGCCTGCCGGTAAGAAACTGCTGACTGATTCACACAGATAAGATAGGCGATGATGCATACACACATTTCCTGAAATCGAAAGTGTGTTAAGTGTTCCAATCTTGTTCTGTCGACTATTTAACAGCTCTGACAATATTATCTCGAAAATAATGATTTCTTTTTAAAGCTTAACTTCATTGTAAGAATTCTGTCAGTCGAGAAAATTCTTCCGGCGATAATTACAAGGATGCCGAAAACAACTGCCTGATAAATAATTCCATAAATCACCGCACTGTAATTATGCAGGAGAAGGTTCGGCGATGCCAGGAACGGGTGAGAAAACGGTATTAAGTAAACAATAATCTTAATCAAAGTTGAGGTTGAATTAATATCAAGGAACATTGTGAGTATGTATGGTATCATAATTAAAAATGTGATTGGTAAAATCAATCCCTGAACCTTTTTTACATCCTCGGCGAATGCTCCGAGAATTGTAGCCAGCGCAAGTGCTACCAGAATGCTGAAGAAAAGGGAGAGCCCGAGCAGAATATAACCTTTTGTATCAAGCGCCAAACCCAATTGGTTGATTGCCGAAGAGGCAAGGGTAGGCTGAGAACCTGAAACTCCTGTAATCCCGCCGATATAGTATTTGAAACCAAACATATAAACGGCCGCCATGAGCAGAGAAACCAGTCCCGCAGCAATCATTTTTGCCGAAACGAGAGATGTTCTGTTAACCGGTGTGCTGAGGAGTGTTTCAAGCGTTTTGTTTTCTTTTTCCGATGCGACTGAAACTGCAATCATTTGAGCGGAAAACATGATGATAATAAACATAACTATCGGTATAAAAATTGACTGCGATAGAATAAAACCGGAAATCTGGTCTGCACTTACATTTGCAGTATTATTCCCGATGATGACATGGTCACTTTTAACAATTGGATTCTTGATGTTTTCAGGTTTGACACCCGGCAACTCCTTCGAAATAATACTGTTGCTGACAAAATCATTGACGGATTTCAATATTTCACTGATAACCGCTGAATTTTTTGTGGACATTAATGAAAAGTTGTTGATAATTGAGTATGTTTCTATCTTTTGGGGTTTAAGTTTTGCAAGATTTGCCTCGAACCCTTTTGGTATGGATATAACTGTGGAAATGTTTTTTTCTTTGGCTAAATTCGTAACAATATTAATTTTAGAATCGGTAAACGTAGTGGTTTTAAAATTGTTTTCTGTAAGCTCGCCTATAACTGACCGTGAGGATACCGAATTATCGTTATCCAGAACAAGAATGGTCTGGGGAGCATTGATTTTCTTGGATTCATTTCCCATGACATTGCCGATAAATACGAAAAACATAACCCCGACAATCATGGGAATAAGCATTTGAAGAGTCAGCAATTCTTTGAGTTCCTTTTTTATAAGCGTATTGAATTTTCTCATTTTACCACCTCCACAAAAACTTCTTCAAGGTTTGCCGCATTGTAGGTTTTTTTCAATTCGGAAGGAGTTCCGACAGCATGAATTTTACCGTTGTCAATTATAGCGACTCTATCGGATAAAAATTCTATTTCAAGCATGTTGTGGCTGGAAACCAAAACTGCCATCCCCCGGCTTGCGAATTCTTTGATTGTGCGCCTGATTTCAAGAGCATTTATTACATCGAGACCGCTTGTCGGCTCATCAAGAATTGCAAGTTTTGGTTTTGTCATAATCGCACGCGCCAAAAGCAGCTTGCGTGTCATACCTTTACTGTATGTGGAAACTTTGTCGCTTAAACGAACTCCCAAACCGGAGACTTCTCTTGCGATTTCAATATATTCATCATGTGACTTTTTGTCGGGAGCAAACAACGAAGCCATGAAATTCAGATAGTCGATGCCTTTGAGATTTTTATAGGCACCTGCCTCTTCGGGAAGGTAACTGATTATCTTCCTCACTTTTTCAGCTTCCTTATTTGCATCAAACCCATATATTCGGGCACTTCCCGAGGACGGTTTGAGAATTGTTGCGATGATTCTTAAGGTCGTTGTTTTACCTGCACCATTTGGACCAATAAGAGCAAAAACTTCGTTTGGCTTGACATCAAAACTAATTCCTTTGAGTGCGTGCAGATTTCCGTAAGATTTCTCTAAATCAATGATTTTCAGCGCTTCATCCATTGTCATTCCTCCAAAAAATACTTGACATGTTTTATTCGAATATTTATAATTATATCAAAATTAACTTTAAAGTAAATATAGACGGATGACTGATGAGGGAGAGAAATTTTCGATTTCCGGAAATTCACCGAAGGAGTAGCACTCTCAGGTATAAAAGACTTCATCATGACGGATCTCTGGAGAGACCAAAATGGCGCCGAAGGGGAATAATCTCTCAGGCAAAAGGACAGAGTATACGCAAGGGTTAGTGTTCGAAAGAGCACTTGCGTTTTTGGTGTTTTCGGAGGTCAAATCAGTTTAATGGTTTGACCTTTATTTATTGGAATGGAGGATAAAATGCACAAGAAATTATTTATACCGGGACCCGTTGAAGTCAGACAGGATGTTTTGGAAAAGATGGCAACGCCAATGATAAGCCATCGTTCAAAGGATGCTTCAAATTTACAGAGAACCATTTCGGATAAAATGAGAAAGGTCATGTATACAAACAATGAAATAATTTTATCGACTTCATCGGGCAGCGGCTTGATGGAAGGTGCGATTCGTTCATGCACACAAAAAAGAGCAGCGGTTTTTTCAGTCGGAGCATTCGGAGAAAGATGGTACAGGATGGCTGTCGCAAACAATGTGCCGGCAGATAAGTTTACTTCGGAAGCAGGTCACGCAACAATACCTGCAATGGTTGACGAAGTGTTGAAAACAGAAAAATATGACGTTATAACAATAACACACAATGAAACATCTTCAGGTGTAATGAATCCTATGGATGAAATAGCAGAGGTAATTAAGAAATATCCACATGTTGTCTGGTGCATGGATACAGTAAGTTCCATGGGAGGAACAAAGATTGAGGTTGACAGGCTTGGAGTTGATGTCTGCATCACTTCGACACAGAAATGTCTTGGACTGCCTCCGGGAATGTCAATTTGTTCGATTTCTCAAAAGGCAGTAGAAGCGGCAAAAAATGTCGAGTTCAGAGGTTTGTACCTCGACTTGCTTGATTTATATAATTGTATTCAGAAAAAGGATTATCAGTATCCTTCGACTCCTTCGCTGTCGCATATGTTCGCACTTGATTATCAGCTTGACAGGATACTTGAGGAAGGTCTTGAAAACAGGTTCAAACGCCATTTGGATATGGCGGATTGTGTCCGCGGGTGGGCGAGAGAGAAATTTGAATTATTTGCTGACGAAAAGTATTTATCAAATACAGTTACGGCAATTAGCAACACAAGAAACATAGATGTTCAGGAATTGAACAAAAAACTCGGAGAAAAAGGATACATGATTTCAAACGGATACGGAGATTATAAAAATATAACCTTCAGGATTGCACATATGGCGGACATGCAGATTGATGAAATAAAAGAGCTCTTGTCGGTTATTGACGGGATTCTTGGTATATAATAATACTGATGGCTTTGGAAGGGGAATTTACATGAAAATTATCGTTACGGAAAGAATTGCAGAAGAGGGAATTGAATATCTAAGGGAAAATGGATTTGAAGTTGACACAAAATATGGTCTTCCGAGAGAAGAGCTTCTTGAAATAATCGGAGGATATGATGCAATTATAGTGAGAAGCGTTACCAAAGTGAACGAAGAGCTGCTGCAAAGAGCTGCATCACTTAAGGTCGCAGGCCGTGCCGGAAACGGTATTGACAATATAGACGTAAAGGGTTGCACACAAAGGGGAATTATTGTTGTCAACACACCTGAGAGCAATATTATGGCAGCCGGCGAGCTTGCGGTAGCTCTTGCCTTTGCGATATTCAGAAATATTTCCAAGGTTTATCTGGCAGTTAAGAATAAAGATTTCAGAAGAAATAAATTTATAGGAAATGAGCTTGACGAAAAAACTGCCGGAATTATCGGTCTTGGCAGAATCGGCTCTATTGTTGCCAGGAAATTAATGGGCGTTAATATGAGAGTAATTGCGTACGATCCATATATTACGGATGAAAGATTCACTCAGATTGGAGTCGAAAAATGCGAAACACTTGAAGAGCTTTTGAAACAGTCTGATTTAATAACACTGCATACGCCAAAGACGGCAGAGACTTACGGAATGATTGGTGAAAAGGAGTTAAAGATTTGCAGGAAAGGCGTCAGAATAGTAAATGCAGCAAGAGGCGGGCTTGTGAATGAAAAAGCATTGTACGACGCTATTGTTTCAGGGCAGGTTGCTGCAGCGGCGCTTGATGTTTTGGATCCTGAGCCAAGCTATGATAAAAAACCTGAGGATCAGGATTTTGTCAATCCTTTGCTTGATCTTGACAATGTACTAATAACTCCGCATCTTGGCGCGTCAACCGATGAAGCGAATTTCAATGTGGGGACTAAGATTACCGAACTTGTATGCGCGGCGCTGAACGGTGAAATGGTTGCGGCAGTCAATATGCCTTCCATGCAGGCAAAGAATATTGAAGAATTGAGACCTTACCTGACTCTTGCCGAAATGCTTGGCAAGATTTATTATCAGGCTGAGAAAGAGACAGTCCAGAAAATTGAGATTATTTACAGCGGGGACCTTGTAGATGCTGAAACCAGGGTTATTTCACTTTCGGTTTTAAAAGGATTTTTAGACCCAATAATTAAAGAAAAAGTAAATTATGTGAATGCCGAGCTTATGCTCAAAAACATGGGCGTACAGATGACCGAGAGCAAGAGTTCTCACCTCGACAAATATACGAACCTTATTACGGTTGTATTTACCACAAAAAAAGGATGTCAGAGCGTCTCAGGCACAATATTTGCAAAAGAGGAATTAAGAATTGTAGACTTCTTTGGATACAAGCTTGACTTCGAACCGACTCCTCACGTAATTGCAATTCAGAATATAGACAAACCGGGCATAATCGGCGGAATAGGTACTATCCTCGGACACGCAGGAATCAATATCGCCGCAATGCAATGGAGCAGAAACAGAAGCGGCGAAAAAGCCGTATCATTTGTAAGCGTTGATGTCGAAGTAAACGATGAAGTTTTGAATGAACTGAAAAGTATAGACGGTGTTCTGAAAGCATCGATGCTGAAGTTTTAAAAGCGGGGACGGTTCTCGAAAATTAGTTTATTGACTTTGATTAATTATGTATTCAATAAAAAACATTAATAAAAAACTCATAATTTCTTCACAATTTAGGAATACAATTATATATATGAAGGAAGGAGGGGATTTATATGTTTTTAGTCAGATACGGCCCCGGGATGATGGACGGAAGGTTTGCGCACTTTGGTGGTTTACTGTTCTGTTTGATTGGAATAGCTTTAGCAGTTCTACTGATTGTGCTTGTAATCAAGACAATGAGACATTATTCGCATAGCGGAACACATCATTCTTGTTGCGGAGGAATAGAAAGTTCAGTAAATAATTCGGGAAAAGCTCTTGAAATACTGAATGAGCGTTATGCTAAAGGTGAAATCAACGACGAAGAATACATTAAGAAAAAGGCTGAATTGCAGAAATAAAAAGCATAATTGACAAAATAATCTGAGCAAGAAGTTACTTTCAATAAATAGAAGTTGCTTTCAATAAATAATGAAAAAGAAATAATAGATTCCGGGGTCGGTTCTCGAGTTTGAGAACTGTCCCCGAAATCATTATTTCTTGAGTTTAAACATCTCGTAGAATGTACCGCGCCCGGTATATTCCTCGATCAAATCTCCGTCTACGAAAACTTTAACTAAGCGATCTCTCATACCTGCGAAAAAAGGCTTTTGAGACAGTTCAATTTTTACAATATGTATTTCGTCTTTTCCAAGATTAAACTCATAAACTTTAGCCAAATGATTGGTGATTGTTCTTGTGTCTTCAATAATAAGTTTTTCGTCAACCCTCACATTTGTTTTTCCCATGAATTGATTGAAATAAAATTCAACCTTGTGGATTTCTTTCTTACCTACCGAAAACGAGAAATCAAGCATATTTGCCTCCTAAGTTTTAATTTGCCTGCATTCCAAATAAAATCTTTTTTCACTTGCCTCTCCCATTGAAAATGTTTTCCGTGGAAGTATTCCGTCCTTAATTATTGTTTTAAATAAATCCTTTTTGTCTAATGGTAAAGTATAGAAACCGATGTTGCCTTTCTTTTCGCCGAGGGATTCCAAAACGTCTCTTCCGTGAATGTAATCAATTTCAATATCAGTGTGACTTTTTTGATATTCATCAAGGAAAGCTTGCAATGAAGCAACTTCAAGCGTCGATTTAGGATTATTGTTCACTATAATTCCATATCTTTCGCACATTACAAAAGATATTACATGGATGTTTTTGTCTTTTCTGAGTTCTGCTGCAGCATCTTCAACAGAAGATTTTTCAGAATACAGCACAGGTTTGTTTTTAAAAAAGTCCTCGAGTGCGTTAAGCATATCCTTTTCATCAATATTGAAAGCAACTCTGAAAATAGGTTCGAAATTTAAAAAATCATCATGAATGTTTTGAACCTCAACAAGTGCATAGCGTGCCGGATGTTCACTCTTTTCACAATCTGAAAGGGTTTTCTTTATATTCTCCCAGCATACTTTCGCTGCTGCGAGAGAGTGGTTTCCGTCACCAACAGCAAAAAGGAGAATTTCTTTATCTTCTCCCGCACCGTACCTGGATTTAAAAACATCCTTATCGATAAGTTTGTCCAAAGCACCAAAAACAGATGAGACGGATTCGATGTCATCAACCAGATAGCCTCTGATATGTCCGCCTTCCATCATTAAATCGAAGTCATAAAGCTTTTCAAAGGTCGAAACCTTCTTAAACAAAGGTTCAATAACAGTTTTTCCGGGGTCATCGATCAGAATTGTGATATGAGGGATTTCCAAAAGCGCATTTTCACGAATTTTGACTCTTGGCGGAAGCCTGTCTAAGACTGTGCCTTCTGTCGCTCTGATTAAAGTTTGGGAATCTTCGCTGTAATCATATTTCTCGAGGTCAAGCGCCAATATCAGGCCTTTTCTCGACGGACAATTCGATGTTTTGCGTTCAACCAGTATGAATCCCGAATCCTGTGAAACAAGCACATTTCCGTCAATATATTGTTTCATTGTGCGATTTATGTTTTCAATTCTTGAATCGTTGTTATCCCCAAGGTAAATTTCAGGCAATATCATTTTTAGGGTTGAGCTGCTGTTTCCGACAAAATTTGCCACAGCACTCCAGTATTCAGGCTGGGAAGTATACTGATCACATGCGACAACAGACCATTTCTCCATATTGACTGTTTTGTTTGGAAGCATAATTTTAGGAATTTCGACTCCGAGTTCGCGCAAATGGTTTTTCATAGGAATTCCTTTCAAAAATCAAAACTATATGGACATTATATGTGATTTACCACGCTAAATGCAAGTTAAATCAGGTATCTTGCGATGCATTGTAAACTTGACACGGATATGCTACTCTTATATATTATAACTATGCAAAAGCTTGATTATTAGCGCCTGAACACACGAAAGGATTGATTGGATTAATGCAAAAAGTCGGGTTAAACGAACTGAGAGAAAGATTTTTAAAATTCTTTGAAAGCAAGGATCATTTGAGACTTCCGAGCTTTTCGCTAATTCCGCGGGACGACCCGAGTCTTTTGTTGATAAATTCAGGTATGGCGCCGTTGAAACCATATTTTACGGGTGAGCAGGAGCCTCCGAGCAAAAGAATAACGACCTGTCAGAAGTGTATCAGAACTCCAGATATTGAAAATGTGGGTAAAACCGCCAGACACGGCACTTTTTTTGAAATGCTCGGAAATTTTTCTTTCGGCGATTATTTCAAAAAGGAAGCTATTGCATGGGCTTGGGAATTCATAACCGAGGACTTAAAAATACCAAAGGAATTACTTTGGATTTCAATATATGAAGACGATGATGAGGCATTTGATATATGGGCAAACGAAGTCGGGGTATCGAAGGACAAGATTGTCAGGATGGGAAAAGAGGACAATTTCTGGGAGCATGGCATTGGTCCCTGCGGACCCAGCTCTGAAATTTATTTTGACAGAGGACTGGATAAAGGATGCGGACATTCCAAGTGTAAGGTTGGCTGCGACTGCGACAGATATATTGAATTCTGGAATAATGTTTTCACTCAGTTCAATAAAGGCGAAGACGGCAGTTATACAAAATTGGCACATCCGAACATTGACACAGGTCTTGGACTGGAAAGACTGGCTTGCATAATGCAGGGTGTTGACAGCCTTTTCGAAGTCGACACTATAAAAAATGTGTTAAACCATATATGTAAAATTGCAAAAATCGAATACGGAAAATCAGAAAAGACAGATATTTCAGTGCGTGTAATAACAGACCATATCAGAAGTACCACAATGATGGTCTGCGACGGAGTCATTCCATCAAACGAAGGCAGAGGATATGTACTGAGAAGACTTTTGAGACGCGCGGCAAGACACGGAAAACTAATCGGAATAAACGAAACATTTCTGTATAGAGTCGCAATGACTGTCATTGAGGAATCAAAGCAGGCATATCCCGAATTGAAGGAAAAATCAGACTACATATTAAAGGTTATCAAAACTGAGGAGGAACGCTTCGAGATTACGATTGACCAGGGTTTGACTATCCTGAATGAATATATTTCCAAATGCAAAGAGAAGAAGGAAAAGACAATCTCAGGAGATGTTGTGTTCAAACTTCACGATACTTTCGGATTTCCTCTTGATCTGACAAAGGAAATAGCATCAGAAAACGGACTCGAAATTGACGGGAAAGGTTTTGATGCCCTGATGACCGGACAAAAAGAAAAAGGAAGAGAAGCTTTAAAGAACAAGGGCGCCGCAGCCTGGAGCGAAGGCTTGTTTTCAAAAGCAGACAAGAGTCTTAAGACTGAATTCGCAGGCTACACTTCATTTACAGCCGAAGGGAAAATCCTTGTTATTGCAAAAGACAATGAAATAGTTGACATTGCGCGTGAAGGCGACTTTGTGACGGTAATTTTGGACAAGACTTCTTTCTATGCGGAAAGCGGCGGACAGGCAGGGGATATCGGCGTTATAAAAACAGCTGACGTATTGATAAAGATAGATGGATGCAAGAAAACGGCCGATGGAAAATTCCTGCACACAGGTTTGATTAAAAAGGGTTCGATTAAAAGCGGAGATTCAGTTAAAACCGAAGTTGATGCTAAGAGACGTATGGCTATTGCCAGAAATCACACGGCGACGCATCTCTTGCAAAAGGCATTAAGGAATACGCTTGGCTCACATATTGAACAGTCGGGTTCCATGGTTGATTCCGAGAGGCTTAGGTTCGATTTTAAACATTTTTCTCCGATTACAATGGATGAATTATCGAAAATAGAGAAGGAAATCAATCAAAAAATCCTTGAGGCATTGCCGGTCGAGACAAATGAAATGTCTGTCAAAGAGGCAAAAAAAGCAGGTGCCGTGGCATTGTTCGGCGAAAAATACGGAGATGTCGTAAGAGTGGTGAAAATTGATAATTACAGCATGGAATTATGCGGAGGAACGCATCTGACCAACACCTCACAGGCGAGCTTGATTAAGATACTCGGCGAGAGCGGTGTTGCAGCAGGCGTAAGAAGGATTGAAGCACTTACAGGCGAATCGGCAATGGAATACTATATTGAGAAAGAAAAGACGCTGAATGAGGTTGCCGCAACCTTAAAGACCGCACCGAATGAAGCGTTGAAAAGAATTGAAACGATGTCGGCAGAATTAAAAAAAGCGGAAAAGGAACTCGAGAGATTGCAGACAAAGCTTGTCAGGAGTTCAGCCGCAGATGTATTGTCAAATGTTATTGAAATAAAGGGTGTCAAAGTTCTGTGCGCCCGCTACGACCAACTCGATATGGATGCTTTGAGAAACACAGGAGACATGCTCAAAGGAAAGCTTGGGTCGGGAATAATAGTTCTTGGAGGAAGCATTGGGGATAAAGTAAATTTCGTCGTAATGGCAACACCAGACGTGATTCAAAGGGGAGCTCATTCCGGAAACATTATCAGAGAAGTCGCAAAGATAACCGGAGGAGGCGGAGGCGGCCGGCCTGACATGGCTCAGGCAGGGGGCAAAGACGTTTCGAAGATTGACGAGGCGCTGAAAGCCGCTGTTAAAATTATTGAAGACCAATTGAAGTGATATTAGTATCAAGGCAATGAAAATTTTTTATAATCTGATGATTTATTTGATTGAAAGGAAGCGATTTTGATGGATGATTGTTTATTTTGCAAAATAATTAACGGGCAGATACCGTCGGATATGGTGTATGAGAACGATAAGATTGTTGTTTTTAAGGACATCAAGCCGGAGGCTCCGATTCATGTTTTGATTGTTCCCAAGCTCCATATAGGCAGTATACAGGAGCTTAATGACGGCAACTCCGAGTACCTCGTTGCCATTCATTACGCGGCAAACAAGGTGGCGGAGAAGCTGGGTATATATGATAAAGGATACAGGCTCATAAACAACTGCGGCAGGGATGCGGGACAATCAGTGAATCATCTGCATTATCATTTGCTGGGAGGGAAATTTTTAGGTGCCAAAATATTATAAAAGCTTTATTTCTCAGTTATATTGACTTTATTTTCGAATATAATATATAATATAGGATGTGCCGTATTCGGTAACACTTAGTTTTGAAGGCGGAACAACAGATGCAGCTTATTCCTGGCATAATTGTTACTATCGAGGGGAGGGAAATACATGTCTGAAGTCAGAGTTAAAGAGAATGAGTCTCTTGATAGTGCTCTTAAGAGGTTTAAGAGGTCGTGCGCCAAATCCGGCGTTTTAGCAGAGGTTAGAAAAAGAGAACATTACGAAAAGCCAAGCGTTAAGAGGAAGAAAAAATCTGAGGCTGCAAGAAAAAGAAAGTTTAAATAGGAGGCAATAAGATATGTCCCTAAAAGAAAAACTGCTCGAAGATATGAAAGACGCCATGAGGGAGAAGGACAGAATAAAAAAGGATACGGTCCAACTGGTAAGAGCGGCGGTACTTCAGATTGAAAAGGACAAAAAGATAACTCTCGATGATAACGGTATATTGGAAATAATATCTAAGGAAGTCAAAAGAAGAAGAGATTCACTTCCGGACTACGAAAAGAGCAACAGGCAGGATCTCATAGATGATATTAACTCAGAAATAAAGATATTGCTTAAATATTTACCGGAACAGCTTACAGAGAGCGAACTCGAAGCAATTATCAAAGAAGCAGTCGAAAGCACCGGGGCAAGCTCAATGAGAGAAATCGGAAAGATTATGCAGGAAGTAATGCCGAAGGTCAAAGGCAAAGCGGACGGCAGAATGATTAATGAAATATCAAAAAAACTTTTAGAAGGAAAGCTCGATTGAAAAATCGGGCTTTTTATTTGCCAATATAAGGCTGAGATAGTATTATTATAAGTAACTAAAGTTATGAAACTTGAAATTGAATTTTACTAAAGAAGAAGTGCTGATTGAATAAAATAAAATCTCCGGAAAGTTTGTTTTCCCTTTATTTTGACTATCCCGAGGTTGCAAAGACCTGGCTTGTCGGGGAATAAAACGGTTGAACGAACGGGTAAAACTTTAATTTAAGACAAAGCAGGAGGATACTCGAATGGATGGGACGGTTAATTTTGAAAAGGTGAATAAAAAAACCAAGAAAGTAATCTGGAATTTTTCCATTGAAGGAAAAAGTCATATGATAGAACTGCAAGAACGGATGCATAAGGGAAAGAGAAAGATATTCATTGATAATGTGCTGAAGATATTGAAATTTACAGCCTTTTTAAGAAAAGACGAAATGTATTCCTTTGAGCTTGACGATGTAAAAGTTGAGATTGAAATAGATTCCCGCTATCCCTTTATAGATACCCCTGAAAATGACCGGTTGAAATATGACTGCTTTATTGACGGAATTTCTTTAAATACAGGGTTGGGACCAAAAACAGAAGATGAAAAACTCCTTGCAATTGAAATGCAAAAAAAGCAGGAATGGGAATTAATATACGCCAAAGGAAAGAGATCTTATAACCTAAAAATAATCGGCGGAAATTTATTAGCTTTTTTAAATTTTATCGGTGTAATCGTAATCTTAGTTCTTCTAAAGATTATTATAAAAAGGGAAATGGATGTTCTTTCTTTGATTGGAGTTATCATTGGAACTTTAATTGGGTTTGTTTCAGTATACATTTATGACAGAAGCACTTGGAGACAAAACAACAGAAGGTATATTGATTCAAATAAATTAAAAATGGATGAAGAAAACAAAAAGAGATTAAAGGATAAGGGGTTAAATGATATTAAAAAAGCGAATTAAAAAGGCGGAAAATAAAATGACAAAAACGAATGACTTTGACGAAAGAGCACTAACCTGGGACAATGACCCGATGAAGGTGGCGAGAGCGGGCTGCGTTGCAGATTATATCAAGCAGAGCATTTCTCTTACAAAAGGAATGAAAGGGCTTGAATACGGCTGCGGCACAGGACTGCTGAGCTTCAATCTGCACAGCGATTTGAAAAGCATCAAGATGGCAGACAATTCGGATGGTATGATTGCCGTATTGAAGGACAAAGTCAAAGATTCCGGAATCGACAATATGTTTCCGATAAATCTTGATTTGACGGCCGATTCTATAATCGACGAAAAGTTCGATATCATCTATACATCGATGACTTTACATCATATAATTGAAGTTGATGTTGTGTTGGAAAAATTCAGTGAAATGCTGAATGTCGGAAGTTATCTTTGCATAGCAGACCTGGATGAGGAAGACGGCTCTTTCCACGGCAAAGACTTTGAAGGCCACAAAGGCTTCAACCGAGGTGATTTGGAACAAAAGTTAGAAAATTTAGGACTTAATACTATTCATTATAAGTTCTGCTTCGAAATGAAACGGGAACACAGTGGCGATAAGGTGTATAATGTATTTGTATTAATTGCAAAAAAGGCAAATTGAGGGGAGATACAAAATGGATTTAAAAGAACTAAGATTGGCAGTACTTATAGATGCTGACAATGTTCCATACAGCAATGTAAAAGGTATGATGGAGGAAATTGCGAAGTACGGAACACCTACGATAAAGAGAATATACGCCGACTGGACAAAACCTACGGTTTCGGGCTGGAAAAACGTTTTACTTGAAAATGCGATAACACCTATACAGCAGTATAGTTACACGACGGGTAAGAACGCCACGGATTCGGCAATGATAATAGATGCAATGGATATTTTATATTCCGAAAAGGTAGAGGGTTTTTGCATAATATCGAGCGACAGCGATTTCACAAGGCTTGCGACCAGGTTGCGCGAAGCGGGAATGAAGGTTTACGGAATCGGTGAGAGAAAGACACCGAGCCCTTTTATCGCGGCATGCGATAAGTTCACTTATATTGAAATAATTGCACCGTTGAAAAAAGAAATGGAAATAAAAAGTAATGGTATACAAGAGAGAGAACAAAAGCATACCACGCAATTAATTAATGACGAAATTCTCAATCTGATTGAAATGTCTATTAATGATGTCGCAGACGAGAATGGATGGGCTTTTCTGGCAGATGTCGGCAATCTTATAATTAAAAAACAACCTGATTTCGACCCAAGAAACTTCGGATTTTATAAGCTGACACATTTGATGAAAAGGCAAAAGCAGTTTGAAATCGAGGAAAGAGACTCGAATGACTCAAGAATCAAGCATGTGTATGTAAGAAACAAGAACAGAATCGTCGAATAATAAAAACATCGAATAAAAAAAACTAAGATTTTAAATTTACGTAAAGAGGAAGGGAATTATATGGCATTGATTCACTGCAATTTTTTTTCTGAAGTATTGAAGGTTCAGACATCAATGGATGTTATTCTGCCGCAGGGTGCAATGAGTCAGATTGGAATGGAGAGCAATGTTTTTGAGAAACTTCACCCGACGCTTTATCTACTGCACGGATTATCCGATGACCATACAATATGGCAGAGAAGAACTTCGATTGAGAGATATGTTGCCGAAGCCGGCATTGCGGTTGTTATGCCGAATGCGGGCAGAAGTTTTTACTGCGATATGGATAAGGGCTATAAATACTGGACATTTATAAGCGAAGAAGTTCCAAAAATCGCACGTGAATTCTTTCATCTGTCAGCCAAAAGAGAAGATAATTTTGTCGCGGGAGTTTCAATGGGCGGTTATGGAGCCATGAAGCTTGGGTTAACTTATCCTGAGCGATATGCGGCTGTAGGAAGTTTCTCGGGAGTTCTTGATATAAACAGATTAAGTGTATTAAAAGATTATGACGATTTCAAGGATTTAAATTTAGTATTCAATTACGAAAAGAAAGTCGTTGACGATAAAGATGATATTTTCCTGATGACAAAGAAGTTCGCTGAATTTAAGGGCGAAAAGCCTTTGTTTTGCCAATATGACGGAACTGAAGATTTTCTTTTTGTCGAGGGTGTAAAATATGATCTGCACGAAGATAATTTGAAATATAAGAAGCATTGTGAAGATTTAGGACTGGATTTTATATACGAAGAAGGTCCGGGCGCACATAATTGGGCTTATTGGGACAAAATGATTCCAAACTTCATTGAAAAGCTGCCATTAAAGCGCGACTAAAAACCGTTGGGTTTTAGGTGTCTGCGAAGAATTACGACACTCCGACACCGGGTTAAATATATTGAAAGGGAAGACAAGTATGAAAAACCCTCTGGATAAAGGTGTTTATCTTGAAAGAACATCAAGAAGAGATGTGGATGTCCGCGGTGAATATTTTCGCGACCAGACTGCAATAATTCATTCTATGCCTTTCAGGAGACTGAAGCATAAAACGCAGGTATTTTTTTCACCAGACAATGACCATATTTGTACAAGAATTGAACATGTTCTGCATGTCGCAACAATTGCGGCAACTATCTGTAAAGGGCTTATTTCTTACGGATGGGATTTGGACATTGAAATGGCTTATGCTATAGGACTCGGACACGATTTGGGACATGCGCCTTTCGGGCATGCAGGAGAGGAAGTTCTTGCGAAAAAACTGGGCGATGAGAAAGCTTTCATGCACGAATTGAACAGCTACAGGGTTGTTGAACACCTTGCCAACGACGGGAGAGGTCTGGATTTAACCTATGGAGTTAAAGACGGAATCATTTGTCACAACGGAGAAAAATCAGAGCTGATTTTAAAACCCGTAAGCATAAAAAACGATCTTGAAAATATAAGTGACAGAAGCTGTATGCCAAGTTCCTACGAAGGTTGCATAGTCAGATTTTCGGATAAAATCGCTTATTTGGGAAGAGACATTGAGGATGCAATATTAGCTAAGCTTGTGAGTATGGAGGATGTTCCCCAAAAAGTCGCAAAGGAGCTGGGCAATACGAACGGGCAGATTATAAACAGTCTTGTAATCGATATGATTGAAAACTCACATGACAAAGATTCAATCTGCTTTTCGGATGAAAAATATGAGGTTTTTGATGCATTGAGGAACTTCAATTACAAATATATTTACAAGAACGAAAAAATGGAAGAATACAAAGTTTATTGCTACAAAATTGTACTTGAAATTTTCGAATATTTAGAGGAATTATACAAGAATCTCGGGAATGATTATAATGCTTATAAGACCAGGGACAAGAAGCTCGATAAAGCCTTCGGGTCATTTATAGAAAGCATGGACACTTTTTATATTAATGAAAAAGATAAGCCTGCCCAAATTGTGACTGACTATGTTTCAGGCATGACTGATTCTTTTGCGCTTGATTGCATGAAGCAGATTACAATACCTTCACCAATCGATTTCTTTTAAAAAATGAAAAGAATAATTACAAAACCTATATCCTAAATAATTTTTGGAGGAAGATAATGAACGAAATCTATAAAAAAGCTTGTGAGAGTTCAGAGTATATAAAAAACATAGTAGGTTTTCAGCCTGAAATCGCAATAGTTTTGGGCTCGGGTTTAAATTCTCTTGCAGACGGAATAGAAAATGCCATAGAGATAGATTACAAAAGCATACTGAATTTTCCGGTCACGACAGTTGAAGGCCACGATGGCAAGCTTATCGCAGGTGGTTTCTGCGGAAAGAAAATAATTGCATTAAAGGGCAGATTTCATTATTATGAGGGGTATGACACGGTGGAGGCGACCTTTTACATAAGGGTGCTCAAGCTGCTCGGTATCAAGACAATTATTCTTACAAATGCCGCAGGAGGCATAAATAAAGACTTCTCAAGCGGAGATTTAATGATTATCACAGACCATATCAGCTTTTTTGCTCCTTCACCTCTTCGGGGCGCGAATATTCCTGAGTTTGGCTTAAGATTTTTTGACATGAGCGAAGCTTATGATAAGGAATTAGTAAAAACGGCAGAAAACGCAGCTAAAAAAATAAATATCAGTATAAAAAAAGGTGTTTACGCATTTGCACAGGGGCCTATGTATGAGACCCCCGCAGAAATAAGGGCACTTGGAATAATCGGGGCAGATGCGGTCGGGATGTCAACGGTTCCCGAGGTTATTGTTTCAAGACATTCAGGGATAAAGGTTTTGGGGATATCGTGCATTACAAATATGGCGGCCGGCATTGCAAATAAAAAACTGAACCATCTGGAAGTGCTGGAAACCGCGAAAAATGTCGAGAAAAATTTCACGGCATTACTCAAGGAAATAGTATCGGGTATTGTATAAGGAAATATTACTAAACATGGGGGGAAATAATCAATTGAGTAAAATTCGTGATATCAATCTTGCCGGTAAAGGCAAACAAAAAATTGAGTGGGTAAGAAAGAACATGCCGCTTTTAAGAAGTCTTGAGGAAGAATTCAAGGTTACAAAACCGTTTAAAAATCTCAAAATAACCATTTCCGTGCATCTTGAAGCAAAAACCGCTTATCTTGCGACAGTTATGGCAATCGGCGGAGGAGATGTCTCGGTGACCGGAAGCAATCCGCTTTCGACTCAGGATGACGTTGCAGCAGGCCTTTCAACATACGATGGAGTTAATGTCTATGCATGGTTTAACGCGACACCTGAGGAATACAAAGAGCAGTTGATTGAAGCATTGGGAGATAAACCAAATATCATAATTGATGACGGCGGGGATCTTGTGAATCTGCTTCATACAGAGTGCAAAGAATTTCTGCCAAGTGTTATGGGCGGGTGCGAAGAGACAACGACAGGCATTATCAGGCTGAAGGCGATGGAAAGCGAGGGCTTGCTCAAATTCCCTATGATTGCAGTAAATAATGCTCAATGCAAATACCTTTTCGACAATCGTTACGGAACGGGACAGTCCGTTTGGGATGGAATAAACAGAACCACCAATCTTATCGTCGCGGGGAAAAATGTTGTTGTCGTAGGTTATGGATGGTGCGGAAAAGGCATAGCTATGCGTGCTAAGGGTTTTGGTGCAAGTACAGTTATTTGCGAAGTCGATCCTGTAAAATCTGCGGAAGCAATAATGGACGGGTTCAAGGTTATGAAGATGTCTGAGGCAGCTAAAATCGGCGATATTTTTGTAACAGCAACCGGTTGCAAAGATGTAATAGCCGGCGGGCACTTCAATCAAATGAAAGACGGAGCAATTCTCTGCAATGCCGGACATTTCAATGTTGAAATAAACATACCTGACCTTGAAAAACTATCTGTTTTAGTGAAGGAACAGAGAAATAATATCATGGGCTATCAAATGCAGGACGGACGCTGGATCAACCTCCTTGCGGAAGGAAGGCTTGTAAACCTTGCCGCAGGTGATGGACATCCTGCTGAAATTATGGATATGAGTTTTTCAATACAGGCTTTAAGCGCGATTCATATGATCAAGAACCACAAAGAATTCGGCAATCACGTCATTGATGTTCCCGAGGAAATTGACAATAAAGTTGCCAATATGAAACTGAAAGCATGGGGAGTTGAAATTGACAAGCTTTCAGACGAGCAGAAAAAATATTTCAAGAGTTGGCAGTTATAATTTCGGAGGTGTTTTGAAATAAATATTCTATTAAAAAATATAGACTATATCGACACACAGAATACGTGTGTTGTTAAAAACGGAAACATTGGCATTAAGGATGGAGTGATTGACTTCATAGATCCAAATCATGTGGTCAGGGTCGATTTTGCTGCGGATAAAGTCATTTCGGGCAAACACAGACTCGCAATTCCCGGGCTCGTTAATGCTCATACACATACAGCGATGACGCTTTTTAGAAATTATGCCGATGACCTTTCACTTGAGGACTGGCTCTTTAATAAAATATTCCCTGCTGAGGCAAAACTTACCGGAGAGGATGTATACTGGGGAACAATGCTTGGAATAGCCGAAATGATAAAGTCAGGGACAACATCATTTGCAGATATGTATATCCACATGGATCATGTTGCCGAAGCTGTTACAAATACGGGCATAAGAGCAAACCTTACAATCGGCCCGTTAATATTAAATGCCGGAGAAATGGGCAGGACAGTTGAAGATACGGACAGGTGCAGAGAGTATTTTAAAAAATGGAACAATTCATCTAAAGGCAGAATAAAAGTCTATCTTGAGGTCCATTCCTCATATATGTTTACCGAGGAATATTTAAAAAATGCGGTCGATCTTGCAAAAGAGCTGAAAACAGGAATTCATACCCATATCCTTGAAACTAAAAATGAGTTGGAGACAAGTGTTGAAAAATACGGTATGAATTCTGCAGAGGAATTTAATAAATGCGGACTTTTTGATGTGCCTTTAATTGCAGCACACTGCGTTCATTTAACCGATAAAGATATTGACATTTTGAAACAAAAAAATGTAAACGTGGTTCATAATCCAACGAGTAACTTGAAACTCGGGAGCGGAATCGCAAGGATACCTGACATGCTGAAAAGAGGAATCAATGTTGCGATTGGAACAGACGGAGCCGCAAGCAACAACAATCTCAATATGTTTGAGGAAATGAATCTGACCTCTTTGATTCACAAAGGTGTTAACATGGATCCTCTTTTGATAAGCGCAAGCCAGGCAATAAAAATGGCGACATTAAACGGCGCGCAGGCCATTGGTTTTGGCGATGTTACAGGTCAAATTAAAAAAGGCATGAAGGCCGACATATCAATAATTGACACTGACAAGCTCCACTTTACGCCATCCAATAACATGGTTTCATCAATTGTCTATTCCTGTCAGGGAAGCGATGTTGACACGGTAATAGTTGATGGAAAGATACTTATGGAAGGGCGCGAACTAAAGACAATCGATGAGGAACTTGTAAAATACAAAGTAAAAGAATGTTTAAAGGCTTGATTATGAATATTATTATGTTTATGGTAAAATTACCATTAAGTATTTAATAAATGAAAAGGGAGAAAAACAATGATTGAATTTCCCAATCTTCTTGGAGGTTTGAATATTCCCGTCCAGAGAATCGCTTTTTACATTGGGTCTGTGCCTATTTACTGGTATGGTATTGTAATTTCTTTTGCTTTTATACTTTCTGTCGCATTGGGATTAAAAACATGTAAAAAATATGATATTAAACAGAATGATATAGTCGACATCGCTCTTTATGCAACGATTGCCGCAATTATCGGCGCAAGACTCTACTATGTCGCCTTCAGTTGGAGTGAGTTTGAAGGGAATCTATTAAATATTATAAACACCAGAACGGGTGGATTGGCAATATACGGCGGTGTAATCGGAGCTTTTGCAGCTGTATTCATAGTATGTAAAATAAAGAAAATAAAAGCATTGAAAATATTGGATTTTGGAGTGCCTTATCTTGTACTGGGTCAAGCGATTGGCCGGTGGGGAAACTTTTTTAACCAGGAGGCTTTTGGAACAAATACAACACTTCCATGGGGGATGAAAGGTGACGGCATAACAACCAGTTTAAGCATAATGCAGCAAAACGGAATAAATGTTGACCCTTCATTACCCATTCATCCGACATTTCTTTATGAGTCCCTGGCTTGTTTATTGATTTTTGTAATATTGGTGTTTGCAAGAAGGAGAAAGAAAGCCGACGGTGAAGTTTTAGCATTATATTTGATATTATACGGAGCGGCAAGATTCTTTATCGAAGGGTTGAGGACGGACAGCTTGATGCTTGGAAGTTTCAGAGTTTCTCAGGTTCTGTCGGCAGCTTTAGTCGCAGTATTCCTTGCATTCTTTATTTTAATTAAAGTAAAGAACAGAAAACCAAAAGAACCTGATGAACAGGAGGAATATATAAGTATTCTCGAGGAAATACTTGAAAGCAAGAAAAGCAAAGATGCCAAGGCATCTGGGGATCCTGAGGAGAAAAACAATCAGGATAATTAAGCTAAGGTGGTAAATTATGTACTTTATTGAAAAATCAAAGGGGCCAAATCCCTTTAAATTATTTGATTATCATCTCTTCTTCGCAATTTTGATGTTGTCGGCAATAGGACTTATTGTTTTACGCAGTGCGACTGCTAATTTAACAGGCGGATCGAGTGTATTGACAAAACAGATTGTGTTCTTTGCGATTGGTGTTTTTGTTGCGCTTTTCATAAGTGCGCTGGATTATAAGAGTTTCAGGTATTTTGCGATGGTATTTTACATTTTAAGTCTCATCCTTTTAATTGTTGTATTATTCAAAGGTATCGGACAGGAGCAATGGGGTAGTAAAAGCTGGCTTCAGGTTCCTTTTATTGGCAGTTTTCAGCCTTCCGAACTTATGAAAATCGGAACAATTATCTTTGCATCGATATACTTCGGAAAAATTAAAGACGGAGAAAAAATTGCAATAAACGCATTAAAAGCAGTGATTATATTCTTGCTTCCTCTGGGTCTCGTTTTTCTGCAGCCTGATTATGGGACTGCACTGGTTTTTATCTTTATGTTCATACTCATGGTTTTCATTGCGGGAATTCGTTACAGATACATGATTATAACCGCAATAGCTTCAATACCTGTTTTCACATTTGCATGGGTATTTTTACTCAATGCGCAAAGGCAGGCAAGAATCCTTGTTTTTTTAAATCCTGATTTGGATCCATTGGGTTCAGGCTATCATGTCAAACAACTTATTAAAGCAATAGGTTCCGGCCAATTTTTTGGGAAAGGTTTGTTTCAGGGGATACAAACTCAACTCGGAGGTATACCGGAAAGGGACACAGACTCAATATTTGCCGTAATTGGCGAAGAATTGGGGTTCATTGCCACCTTTTTAATTGTAGCGCTAATTTTCTTTATTATCATAAGATCCATATACATTGCAAAAAAATCCAGAGATTCATATGGATCATTCATGGCAATAGGAATTACCGGAATGCTGGGATTCCATTTTATTGAGAATATCGGAATGTCAATGGGATTACTGCCTGTAACAGGCATACCACTTCCTTTCATAAGCGCAGGAGGCAGCTCAATGCTGACGAATTTTATCGCAGTGGGGGTATTGCTGAGCATATCAATGAGGAGAAAGAGGGCGATATTTAATCAGAAGTAACTGACCGAATTTTATATTTAATCTGATGTAATTGAGAATATAATTTAAAAGTGTTTTAGACTGAGCGTTTGCCCTGTCTTTTTTTTTGTTAAAAAAAAGTTAAAAAAATGCTTGACATTTGTAAAGTTTTTGAATAAAATAGGCATGTAAGTGGAGCAAAGTGGAGCGAAGTGGTGGAGAAACCAAATATGAGCGCAGGCTTTTACGGAGAATATAAACACACAATTGACTTGAAGGGGAGAGTATTTGTTCCCAGGAAATTAAAAGATGGACTCGGAGACGAGTTCATTGTTACCAAGGGTTTAAACAATTGTTTGTTTGTATATTCAATGGAAGGTTGGAATATCTTTACCGAAAAACTTAAAGAGCTCCCGATATCAAATAAAAAGGCTGTAGCTATTTCGAGAAAAATATTTGCAGGTGTTGACGAAGTTACTACCGACAAGCAGGGCAGGATTTTACTTAAACAAGTTTTGAGAAATTATGCAAGTATAGATAAGGATGTTTATGTTCTGGGTGTTGGAAACAGAGTAGAAATCTGGGATAAAGACAGCTGGGAAAAATATGATTCGGAAAGCGGAAACATTGAGGATTTAGCAGAAGAAATGGAATTAAATAATTTGTTTATATAGAGGTGCCAAATGGAATTTAGCCATAGGCCGGTATTATTGAATGAATGTCTTGAAAACTTAAAAATAAAGCCTGACGGCATATATGTAGACGGGACTTTAGGCGGTGCAGGACATGCCGCTGAAATATACAAACAGCTTGACAAAGACGGAACGTTATTGGGAGTAGATCAGGACTCAGACGCACTCGAACATGCAAAGGAAATATTGAATAACACTCCGGGTAAAGCAAAAATAATTTTGGTAAAAAGTAATTTTAAAAATATAAAAAAGGTTTGTGTTGAAAACGGAATAAAGAAAGTCGACGGAATATTGCTTGATTTAGGGGTTTCCTCATATCAGCTGGATGAACCCGAAAGAGGATTTTCGTACATGAACGATGCACCGCTCGACATGAGAATGGATAAGGACATTGAAATTACTGCGGAAAGAATAGTCAACGAATATTCGAAAGAAAACATAAAAGAAATTATAAGAAATTACGGCGAGGAAAGATGGGCACCAAGGATTGCAGAATTTATAATTGCAGCCAGAGAAAAGAAACATATTGATACAACATGGGAACTGGTTGAAATAATTAAGGCGGCAATACCGAGCAGCGCAAGAAGAGATGGTCCGCACCCTGCAAAAAGAACATTCCAGGCACTGAGGATAGAAGTAAACAATGAACTGGGGATACTAAAGGACGCAATAGATGATGCAATATCGATACTTAAACCTTGCGGAAGATTTTGCATAATAACATTTCATTCGCTGGAAGACAGGATAGTGAAAAATGAATTTAACAAAGCGACAGATCCTTGTACATGCCCCCGTGATTTTCCGATATGTGTATGCAAAAGGAAACCGACAGCAAAACATATCTCAAAAAAACCGATAATACCGACAAAAGAGGAACTTGAGGAAAATCCAAGGGCAAGGAGCGCAAAACTTAGAGTAATTGAAAGAATGTAACTTTAAAATCGGCACTTTGCTACAGTATCACAGTATATAGTTTGGAATTCACTTAAGCAAAAGAAAAAGAGAAGTTCAAAAAACAAAAGAGAAATTGCAAGTCGAGTCACAAAAGAAAGCAATTGAATCTACAAAAGATGCGCAATTGAATCTACAGAAGAAAATGACAGATGGTATAAATAGTTAACTGTGAGGTTTAAATCAATATTAAGAAGTTTCGTAGCTTGCAGTTAACTATTTATACAAAATCCCGGAAATAGTCTAAAGTACATGAATTGAAGAATTAAATTTTTAAAAAAGGCGGATACAGAAGATGAGTGCAAATAAAAATTACATTAACGGAACATCGGCCAGAAAATTAGACTATAATGTTTACGAAGAGAATGAAGTTTTAAAGGAAAAGAAAAAACATAAATCAAACAATAAAATCAAGTCAAAAATGATTTTCAGTTTTATGATTATTTTTGCTCTTGGTTTTGTCATACTGGGAAGATATGCAACACTGACTCAATTAAATTACAATGTAAGCAAATATACGAACGAGTATAACGAAATACAGGATAAAAACGTTAAACTAAAGGTTGATATTCAAAGCAAAACCGATCTGAACAAGGTAAGGCAGATTGCTGAACAAAAATTAGGTATGCAAAAACCGGACAAAAATCAGATTGTATATGTTGATGTTCCGAAAACAGACTTTACAGTTGTAAATGACAAAATTGCAGGTACGGCCGTTGCAGACAAGGGCGTTTCAATTTCAACTTTAATGTATAATGTCGCAAAATTCATCGGATTTGTTTAAAGAACGGTGTCAGTTGTTGATAATGCTTTGGTAATTAACCGTTAAAGTTGCATAGTGATTTTTTGGCTGTGGATGGTATAATAAATTATACAGTCTACAGTCATTTTTATTTTATTGTTACTGACTATTTTTCAAGGGGGTATAATTTTGTCAGCACTTAATAAATTCATGAAAAGACGAATTATATTCCTCTTATCAATCTTTTCACTACTGCTGATACTTCTTGTTATCAGAGTCGGTTGGATTCAAATAGTAAAAGGAACTGAATATAAGAGACTTGCATCTGAACAGCAAACACGCGGAAGTACAATCAACTCGACCCGCGGTGTTATTTCAGACAGGAATGGGAAGGCGCTTGCATTAAGCCAAAAGGTTAATACGATTGCAATTACTCCATATATGGTAAGAAAATCAAGCGAAAAAGTTAATGCAATTGCGAATAAGCTTGCAGAAATATTGGGCCTTGACAGCAGTTTTATATTAGAAAAAATAAACAGTAAAAACAGTTATGAAACCATTGCCAGAAAAATCGATGAAAAAATCGGACTCAAGGTTAAGGATTGGATAAAAGAAAAAAGTATAGACGGAATTTATGTCGACGACGATACAAAAAGAGTGTATCCTTTCAATAATCTCGCGGCTCATGTAATTGGATTCACAGGCGACGACAACCAGGGACTCGGCGGAGTTGAAGCAATGATGGATAAATATCTGAAGGGTGTGCCCGGTAAGGTTTTAAGCGAGATTGATGCGATAGGTATTCAACTGCCATTCACAAAAGAGAACTATATCAGTCCAAGAGAAGGATTAAATGTCGTTTTGACGATTGATGAAACGATTCAATACTTCGTGGACAATGCACTAAATAAAGCAATCAAAGACAACAATGTAAAAAATGGCGCCACAGCAATTGTTATGGACCCTAATACAGGCGAAATTCTTGCTCTCGCATCAAAGCCTGATTTTGATGCGAACCTTCCTTTTAAAGAGCCAAATGGACTGAATAAAACGGATTGGAGCGGACACACATCGGCAGATATCAAGCTTCTTGAGAAGACGACCTGGAGAAATAAATCTGTTGTCGATACTTATGAGCCGGGTTCAACGTTTAAGGCTATAGTAGCCGCAGCTTCTCTGGAAGAAGGAGTTGTTTCGCCGGATACAGTGACTTCAGATAATAACATAGATGTAATGGGAAGAACAATCAAATGCTGGAAATGGCCAAATGTTCACGGAACTGAAACATTTGCACAAGGTTTATACAATTCATGCAACCCCGTATTTGTAAAAGCCTCGCAATTACTCGGATTAAATAAATTTTATAAATATATAAGGGCTTTCGGCTTCTATGACAAGACCGGGATACAGCTGCCCGGAGAAGCAGGCAGTATAATGCATACCAAACCCACTCCTTTGGATATGGCCGTTGCATCATTCGGACAGAGATTTCAAATAACGCCGATTCAATTGATTACAGCATATGCTTCAATCGCAAACGGCGGAAGACTTCTTCAGCCGCAAATTGTCAAGGAACTGAGAGATTCCAGCGGAAATATAGTTAAAAAAACCGAGCCGGTTGTGGTCAGAAATGTAATTTCCGCAAAAACATCAGAAACCTTAAGAGGTTTATTGGAGAAGGTTGTATCAACACCAACCGGAACAGGAAAAACAGCATACCTTATGGGATATAGAGTTGCGGGTAAAACAGGAACATCGGAAACAAGCGTAGTCGGACAATATATTGCATCCTTCAGCGCATTTGCACCTGCCGACAATCCGCAAATTTGCGTGCTTGTTGTACTGGACAATCCTACCGGCAGGTTTGGACATGGCGGAGGCGGCACTGCAGGGTATGTAGTGAAAGAAATAATGGATGAAACATTAAATTATCTCCAGATTGAAAAGGTTTATAGTGACAGTGACAAGATAGCTTTAGGATATGAGAGCATCGTACCGTCATTGACAGGCAAGAAACTCTCAGAGGCAAAGAACTTGCTGATACAAAAAGGCCTGAAATACAAAATAGTGGGAGATTCGAAAGCTGAAAATACTGTTGTTACAATGCAAAATGTGAAGACAGGAGTAGCACTGACGAAGAACTCAATTGTTGTTTTATATACGACCAAGACAACAAGCGAAGTTGCGGTAACAGTGCCAAACCTTAATAATAAGACAATAAACGATGCAACTGAGGAGCTGAATGCACTGGGACTGAATATCAAGATAAGCGGGACAGGGACAGCTATGCGTCAAAGTATACCGGCAGGCAAAAAAGTAAACTTGGGCGACATAATAAGTGTTGAATTCAGGTATAACGATCCTGCCAGCAATTCTATCAATAATTAGGGAAAAACTTAGATAGGCAATTGAGGCAGAACTTTGCTTTTAATATAGTTTTGGAGGATATAATGGAAATAGGGAAATTAATAAAGGGACTTGAAATCCTCGATATTAAAGGAAATATGGACACTGAAATAAGAGGGATTGCCCTTGATTCCAGAAAAGTGAAATCCGGGTATGTTTTCGTATGCATCAAAGGATATAAATCTGACGGGCATAATTTTATTTCATCCGCGATAGAAAACGGGGCAGGTGCATTAATTGTCGAGGATGAAATTGGAGCTATTGACGGGGTTCCTATAATCAGAGTAGCTGACACAAGGTTTGCATTAGCGTATGTATCCGACAGGTATTTTGACCATCCGTCCGCCAAATTAAGGCTAATCGGAGCGACAGGAACAAAGGGTAAAACGACCACTACTTATATGATTAAATCAATATTTGAGGCGTTTCATCAAAAGGTCGGGTTAATCGGAACCATTTCAAACATGATAGGTGACGAGGTTATTTATACTGAACGAACCACTCCCGAATCATATGATTTACAGTCATTGTTTGCGGAAATGGTCGAAAAAAAGGTTGATACGGCAGCCATGGAAGTTTCCTCACAGGGATTAAAACTAAATAGGGTAGCCTGCTGTGATTTTAACCTCGGAATTTTTACGAATTTTTCAAGAGATCATATCGGACCTAACGAACATTCCGATTTTGATGATTATTTTAATTCAAAAATGAAATTGTTTAAAATGTGCAAAACCGCACTTGTTAATATTGATGACGATTCCGGTCAAAGAATCGCGGATGCTTGCGATTGCGAGATTTACACATATAGCATTGATAAAGTTTCGGATTTTTGTGCGAAAAACATTATTGAATATTCTGACAGTGTCGAATTCGATGTTTTTTGCAAATGGGGTCATGAACACATAAAAACAGCGGTTCCCGGTATATTCAGCGTTTATAATTCTCTTGCCGCAATCGGCGCAGGACTTATTTCAGGAGTACCTTTTGAATTTATAGTTAAAGGCCTGGCATCGATAAGGGTTCCCGGAAGAGCGGAAATTGTAAAAACCGACAGGGACTTTACTGTAATGATCGATTATGCACACTCGCCAAACAGTCTTTTGAACATACTTACAACTGTAAAGGGTTTCGCAAAGGGCAGTGTGATTTGTTTATTTGGATGCGGTGGTGACCGTGACAGGGCAAAAAGACCGCTCATGGCTGAGATTTCAGCGAAACTAGCCGATTTTACAATAATTACTTCGGATAATCCAAGAACGGAAGAGCCGGAAAAAATTGTTAAAGAAATCGAAGACGGAATAAAGGGAACCGGTGCAAAGTATATTGCAATCGTCGATAGATACAGTGCGATCAAGTACGCGCTGGATAACGCAAAACCGGGCGATATAATTGTTCTGGCAGGCAAAGGCCATGAGACATATCAAACATTTAAAGATAAAACTATTCATTTTGATGAGAGAGAAGTAGTTACAGAGATTCTTGCAGATGAAAATACATCAGATAAAATGCAATAAAATGGAGGAACGAAATGCAATCTTTGAAATGCAGTGAAATAATCGGCGCAGTGAACGGAAAGTTGCTTTCGGGTAATATTGATTTGACTATAGATAATATTTCCATAGATTCCCGAAACATCAAACCCGGCGATTTTTTTATACCTATAATCGGAGAAAGATTTGACGGACATGATTTCATTATCTCTTCTTTTGAAAAGGGTGCGGTAATTGCCCTGACCGAAAAAAATTTAGCTCCTTTTGACGGCAAAACGCTGATCAAGGTTAAAAGCACACTTACAGCGTTAAGAAATCTTGCTGCGTTTTACAGAAGCAAATTTGATATACCTTTTATTGCGATAACCGGAAGTGTCGGGAAAACAAGCACAAAAGATATTATTGCTTCTGTCCTTTCGCAGAAATATAAGGTTTTAAAAACTGCCGGCAACTTTAATAACGAGATCGGGCTTCCGCTTTCGATTTTTAGAATGGAAAAGGAGCACGAAATTGCAATTTTTGAAATGGGCATGAGCGGATTCGGGGAAATCAGCAGATTGTCTTCGATAGTCAAGCCTGATTATGCGGTCATAACAAACATTGGGTTGTCTCATATTGACAAACTCGGGTCCAGACAGAATATTCTGAAAGCGAAAACCGAAATATTTGAGTTCTTGTCACCAAAAGGGGTGGCGATTTTGAACGGCGACGATAATTTGCTGCATGGATTAAAGGATCTTTTAAAAGTCAGAACTTTATTTTATGGTACGGAAGAAGGACTTGATTATCAGGCTTATGACCTGTTGTCATTGGGAGAGCAGGGCTGCAAATTTAAAATTTCAATAAATGATACCGAATATAATGTAAGGACATCAACACCCGGTTTTCATAATGTTTACAACGCTTTGGCAGCAATTTCACTTGGAATTGAATTTAATGTCCCGATGGACTTAATAATCAAAGGGATTTATGAGTACAAACCAAGTGATTTAAGATTAAATATAGTTGTGAAAAATGACATAAAAGTAATCAATGATACTTATAATGCCAGCCCGAAATCAATGGAAGCTGCTTTGGATGTGCTAAAAGATATTTCAACTGACGGAAAAAGAGTTGCTGTTTTGGGAGATATGCTTGAAATGGGTGAATGGGCGTATAAAGTTCATCTGGATGTAGGAAAATATGCGGCATTAAAAGGCATTGATCTGATATTAACCGTTGGTGAAAACGCCCAAAATATTGCGGTTGGCGCATTAAGCGGGGGAATTTCCGGTGAAAATGTCAAGTCGTTTGATGACAATAAATCGGTTTGCATATATTTGGAGAAAATAGTTAGAGCCGGTGATATTGTTCTCGTTAAAGGTTCGAGAGGAATGAAGATGGAGCAGATAGTGCAGGAATTGACTAAATAATGAAAGGCGGCCAAAATGGATTTTGCATTTTTCACTCAAATTCAATTTTTAAGTTTTATTATGACTCTGATACTTGCGTTCATATTGGGGATAATTCTCATACCCATCCTTAAAAGACTGAAATTTGGGCAAACAGTTAGAGACGACGGGCCTTTAAGACATTTGGCAAAATCGGGAACGCCTACAATCGGAGGTCTTTTGATTTTAATTCCTGTCACCGTTTTATCGCTATTTCTTTATTTTTCCGGAGCGTATCCGAAGATTCTGCCGCTTCTACTTGTGACACTAGCATTTGGAGCAATTGGATTTTTAGATGATATGATTAAAATTGTGAAAAAGAATAAAAACGGGTTAAGCGCTTTTCAAAAGATGGTTATGATAGTTATATTTTCATCGGTTTTTGCGCTTTATATGATAACATCGATGGGAACCGATTTTGACATAAGAATTTTTGGGTTTGACATTACTTTTGGTCAGCCGTGGATATATGTTTTAATAATTATTCTGATATTTTCTGCCCTGACAAACTCGGTAAACCTGACCGATGGCTTGGATGGACTTGCCGCAGGAGTTACTTTGATTGTAATGTTTTTGTTTATTGTAATATCAAAGACAAGGGTTGAGTGGGACTTCATCAAAGTTTTTTCGTCGTCTGTGTCCGGCGGGTGTCTTGGGTTCCTTATTTTTAATATGTATCCGGCTAAGATATTTATGGGAGATACGGGTTCACTTGCTCTTGGGGGTGCGGTTGCAGGGATTGCAGTGATGATGAACCTGCCGTTGATTATTTTTATTGCAGGTGCTGTTTATATTATCGAGGCATTGTCTGTTATAATTCAGGTAATATCGTTTAAGTCGACGGGTAAACGTGTTTTCAAAATGGCTCCTGTCCATCATCATTTCGAACTTTCGGGATGGAAAGAGACAAAGATTGTGTACCTATTTTGGTTTGCGTCAATTATCTTTTGTGTTTTGGGATATATTGCGTTCACTTCCCGGATATTTGATTAAATAGTATGGAGGCAGGTATGGAAGAAACAAGATCAAGAAAACCATTTGATTTTTGGCTGCTAATGACAGTGCTGGCATTGCTGACACTTGGTATCATTATGGTTTTCAGCGCGAGTGCGCCCTACGCTTCCCTGAATTTCGGAGATAGCTATTTCTTCTTGAAAGGCCAGCTGAAAGCAGCCGGTCTTGGTCTGGTTGGAATGATAATAGCAATGAATTTCAATTATAAAAAAATTGCAAAGTTTACACCTTTTCTGCTTTTTATGAGCATTGTCCTTCTGATAGTAGTTCTGGTTCCGAGCATAGGTACTGAAACTAACGGCGCAAGAAGGTGGTTGTACGGATTTCAGCCTTCAGAGATTGCGAAAATCGCAATTATACTCTTCTTTGCAAACAGTCTTTCAAAAAGACAGGATAAATTAGACGGATTTTTATCCGGATTTTTACCGTATCTTTTATTAGTGGGAATTTCCGCAGGGTTGCTTTATCTTGAGCCTCACTTAAGCGTAACAATAATAATTGTTGTTGTTGCACTTGTGCTTCTTTATTGCGGCGGAGCGAAGCTTGCTCATTTTATGATAATTTTATTTCCGTCCGTTTTTATACTGCTGGTGGCAGTTCTTAGTTCGTCGTGGAGGCTGAGCAGGGTTATTTCATTCCTGGATCCCTGGAAAGACAGTCAGGGCTCAGGCTATCAGATTATTAACTCACTGTACGCAATAGGTTCGGGGGGAATATTCGGCAGAGGACTCGGTAAAAGCCTGCAAAAATATATGTATATTCCGGAACCTCATACTGACTTTATTTTCTCGATAATCGCTGAAGAACTCGGTCTTGTCGGGATTGTCCTTATAATGGCATTGTTCATGATTTTTGTCTGGAGGGGCATTAAAATAGCGATGAATGCTCCCGATACATTTGGAATGCTGACAGCAGTTGGCATAACATCTCTTGTTGCTGTCCAGGTAATATTTAATGTAGGAGTTGTCACATCCTCAATGCCTTTAACAGGTACTCCTTTGCCGTTCTTTAGTTACGGAGGGACGTCACTCCTTTTCCTAATGACTTCAGTTGGTATATTATTAAATATATCAAGATATTCAAAATATGATCGTTTATGAGGTGGAATAAGTGAAAGCAATCATTGCAGGTGGAGGAACCGCAGGACACATAAATCCGGGCCTTGCAATTGGAAAGTATCTACGGGATAAAAAAGGTGCAGAGATTTTATTCATTGGGACAAAAAAGGGTTTTGAAACCAAACTTGTGCCGCTTGAAGGCTTTACGCTGAAAACAATTAATGTCAGGGGTTTCAGGCGAAGCTTGTCATTTGACACTTTTGTAGCAATTAAAGAGCTTTTTCAGGGGCTTTTTCAGGCAAGAAAAATTTTAAAAGAATATAAACCGGATATAGTAATCGGCACAGGAGGTTATGTATGCGGTCCGGTACTTTTTGCGGCGTCAAGACTTAAGATACCTACGCTGATTCATGAGCAAAACGCATATCCGGGGCTGACAAACAGGATTCTTTCGAGATTTGTGAAAAAAGTTGCGATAAGTTTCTCTGAATCCGAAAAATATTTTAAGACACGGAACCTAATCATGACAGGAAATCCAATCAGAAACGATATTTTGGAGGCAGACAGACAAAAAGCAAGGATTGAAATCGGATTGGATGCAGACCGAAAACTGGTCGTTATTTTTGGCGGCAGCCGGGGGGCAGAAAAAATAAATGAAACTGTTTCCGAAATGCTCGTTAAATATTATTCTGAAAAAGATTTTGATATAATTTATGCAACAGGTGAGTCGCAATTCAGAAAAATAAGCGAACGGTTATGGCACAGGATACCGGATACTGTTAAAATAGTGCCGTATATCTATGATATGGCACAGGTTATGAGTTCAGCCGATCTTGTCGTTTCAAGGGCGGGAGCAATTACAATAAGCGAATTGACAGCGCTTGGAATTCCTGCAATTTTAATTCCTTCGCCTCATGTAACGGCAAACCATCAGGAGCACAATGCAAGAGCACTTGAGAAGGCCGGAGCTGCCGTTGTTATGACTGAGAATGAGTTGAAATCAGAATTGCTCTATGATTACATAAAAAAAATAATAACCGATGACGAGATAGCGAAAACCATGTCAAGAAATTCAAAGAATATTGCAAAGTTAGATGCAACTGAAAAAATATATTCAATAATACAACAATTAACAAATACCACAGAATAAAAGATCCGTGCCAAAATCATATTGCTATTCTTGTTTAAAATATCCGAAAACAGCAACCGTTCACAAAACAAGGCGCGGAAGGTCTAAATAATTCACAAAACAGGGGGCGGAGGTCTCAATAGTTTGGGAGGGAGGTGTGATATTGAACGAGCAGGACAATATGCTTATAAAAAGAGCAAAAAATGGTGACGTTGAAGCTTATGAGGATCTTGTCAGAGCCTATTATAAAACTGTGTTCAATATTGCATTAAGGATGTTCTCAAACAATGAGGATGCTTCTGATATTACACAGGAAGTATTTATCAAAATATATAAGTCTATTGGAACGTTTGAAGGAAAATCCTCCTTAAAAACATGGATTTACAGGATTACAACAAATCTTTGCCTGGATGAATTCAGATCCAGGAAAAACATGAAAGTTGTTTCATTTGATGAGCAAATCGAACAAAGCAACGATAGATACAATATTGAATTTAAGACTGAAAGTATTACTCCGGAGTCAAATTTATTAAAAAAAGAAGTCAAGGAAGCTTTGAACATAGCGATTACGGAGTTGCCAAAAGATCTTCGAATTGCTCTGATTTTGAGAGATGTTCAGAATTTGAGTTACGAGGAAATCAGTTCATTTTTAAAATGCCCACAAGGTACCGTTAAATCAAGAATTAGCAGGGCGAGACAATTGTTGAGAAAGAAATTGTCGAAAAAAGTGGAACTTTTTGATATGCATTACGTCAAAAGTAATAGAGAGGAGAAATTGACGTGATTAATTGCAATGAAATGAAAAAACTTATTAACAAATATATTGACGGAGAGATTGATGAAAATATCCGTTCATTATTTGATGCGCATATTGACAGTTGCAAAGGCTGCAAAAAAGAATTTGAGGAAACACTTGCAACAGTTCAGATGGTAAACAGCATTTCGGATTCAGAATTGCCTGACGGTTTTGAAGCTTTGCTTCACGAAAAATTGATCGAAATTAAACCGCAAACCGATAAGCAGAGAATACTTTTTTTCAATCGAGGTTATGTGAGAGCGATGACGGGGATTGCAGCAGGAATGCTTGTTTTAGTATTTGCATGGGGTATCGGCGGTTTTCAGAATATAAAAAATTCGGCAGCGAATGCAACGTTAGTTTCTTCAGAACCTACGGACAAGACAGGCAACTCCACTGTAAACAAAGAAACAACAGATGGTTCGAAATATCCTGCTCCGGGATATTCTGATCAAAAAGATCTTTTGCCGAATGATTCTGAAAGTACAATCAGACAGCCGGATGACAGCATATTCAGTCGCATACATCCGTCAATAAAGGATAGCGGTAACCCGACTAAAAATCCAAGCAGCGGCACATCATCTGAAAATGATGGGACAAACAACGGGCCGGATAGTGGAGTTGCCTCAACAAATATTGTTTGCAGCAATGTTGGTATCAACATAACGAGCAATGACTTTGCGGGTGATTACGAAAAAATATCAAATGTCGCAAAAGGTTTTAATCTGGCTGTTGATAAAGATGCCGACGGGAATTGTTTAACGGTTAAAATGCTAAAGACAGATTACTACTGTTTCAAGAGTGAAATAAAAACAGCATTTGGTGAATCAAACGTTTCGGTGGGAGCAATAATTGATCAGACATCTTTTGCTGGCGAGCTTGCGAACAATAAGGATTATCTGATTGTGAATATGTATTTGAAGAAATAAAAATTTATTCGGTATATAATTACTTTTTCGATTCAAAATATTTTATCAAATTGTTTTCAACAATTTTGTCGGAAATATTAAGATCGGGGGATACTCTATCAACTGTTCTTATTAAATCTTTTCCGCTTGTTTTTTCCCCGTTAATATAATCGTAATACTGCTTATCTTTGATGTTATAAATTGTCTTTCCGTCAGTAACGCTTCCGTCTCTAAAAATTGCAAACCCGGTTTTCGTATTAAATAGGTCGCGCCCAAGCATATAATTCGCTTTAAAGCCCATGAGATTAGCGAGAGTGGGCATTAAGTCAACCTGTCCGCCCGCAGTTAACATTGTGCCCTTACCCTGGTCATGAGGCAAATGAATAATTAATGGGATATTCTTCATTTCCAGGCTGGCAAGATCGTTTGAATCAGGCAGAGAATATGAATTTCTCAATTCATCAAGATTTTCCGGCTTTATAGCTTCATGATCGCCATAAATAGCTATTACGGTATTATTATACAAGCCTTCTTTTTTTAAATCTTTAATAAAATCGCCAAGTGCTTCGTCTGCATAATGCATACATTTATAGTAACCGCCTAAAAAAGTATCATTTAAACTCCCAATGTTAAAGTAATCCGTATTTTTGAAATCTTCAAACGGATAATGAGAACTCAAAGTAATCATGAAGGAGTAGAATGGCTGTTTGATCTTTTTCAACAACGGTGCTGACTGTCTGAAAAACGATTTATCCGATAATCCCCAGCCTCCTAATATATCGTCCTTCTCAAAATCCTTCTGGCTTATGAATTTATCGAACCCCATTGAAGGATAAATTGTTGCGCGATTCCAATAGCTTGCCGTATAGGCGTGAAATGCCATTGTACTATATCCTTGTTGTTTTAATACATTTGCAATCGAATCAAAAGTATTATTCGGATATCTGAAGTAAACAGCGCCTTGAGGCAAGGCATAATATGAGTTGTTTGAGATGAATTCAGCGTCTGACGTGTTTCCTTGTGCCGCCTGAGAAAAGTATTTATCTGAATAAATGCTGTCTTTAATCAATTTGTTCAGGTTCGGGGTTATCTCTTTTCCTTTTATCTTCATATTGAGAACGAAATTTTGCATCGACTCAACCTGAATTACAATCAGATTTTTACCCTTGGCAACATTTGCATAATTGTTTTTAACAGTATCTTTATGAGTCCTATTTGCTATTTCTGAAGCGATTTTATCCTTTTCTTTCACAGATACCTTATTGCTGCCAAATACGTTATTTGATATTGTGTAGAAAATGTCGAAACCATGATAATTCAACCATCCTATATTTGTCAGAAAAAAACCATGGTCATACACGGTATCAAGCGATCTGAACCCCATCATTTCATTGAGCTTATAGAATCCAAAAGTGATCATTGACGATCCTATTGCCAGTACCAGAATAAATGTAACGAACCGTTTGTAAAAACGTCCGGCAACAACAGCGATGATATGTTTTTTAAAAATGAATACCAATGCAGGAATCGTAAGGATGATATCAAGCAAGTAAAGAAAATCATATGCTTTTATTAGTTTTAAAATACTGCTTAACAAGGCCGGATTGGCCAGTCGCGCCTGGAGGAGAATTGCTGTTGATATAATGTCATTATAATATCTATAGTAAACTATATCAGCAATTAATACTATTGACAGAATTAAGTCCATAGAGAGAAGGACAATTATTCTGGTTTTTCTTTTAAAAAGAAGACTAATCGAGATAAGTGCAAGAACCGCGCCAAGAGCGGAAACAAAAAAAATACCTGTACTGCCTAAATTTATGCTAATGTTAAACATAAATATTTTTATGTATATTATAATTAAAAAAATGATAATTTCAATATTTTTTAAAATCCAGGCAGTTATTGATTTAAAAATCTTCAATGTTATTCTCCCAGCAAAAACATATACTAACTTGCTTTTAGCAGAAACTCGACATGTTGAACGGACTTATACATTTTAACATAATTATAGTCACAGTTGGACAGTTTTTTAATAATTAACAAATTTTTAATATTTGACATATACTTAGATTAGGTCTCTGTTCTTTTCAACAGTCCTTTAATTTTTGCAGGTAAATGTATTTTATCAAATATTTGTGTTATTCCAAAACCTGAAAGCACTATCATTAATGGCATAACAGGGAATGCATATCTGCCCTGCACTTCAAGAAACAGGAAGGATACAAACAATGAAATTGAATATAACAGCATTGGTATTGTCTCAAATATCTTTTTGCGGAAGGCAGCTAAACTTCCGAATAAAGCCGTCATTAATATAAAAATATATACTATTTGATAGAGGGAGTGAGTTGATTTGCTGTTGGTTTCCATATATTTGACAAAACCGCTTTTAGAAGCGAGCGTTTGTGTACTCCAATAGTATCCGTAACCCTCGTCAGACCAAAGAAAAGCTTCTTTTATAAATAAAGCCCCCGCTATAAATTTGACCGGATCCTTCTTGATTCTGTCAATTCCTCTTTTCATAGCTTCTTTTTGGACGATTTCCGGGACTCCATTAAATTCATCGATTATTTTTGCATCATCTGCATTCCATGCGCCGCCATGTGTCAAGTTTGTCCCCATAAGCAGGCTATAACCCGCGGAAGTCTTTGAAATATCTACTCCGGTAAAACTATATGTCGAAAAATATAATGCAGAATAACAAAGAAGATAGCCTGCCAATATTATCATGCATATAACTGTTTTATTCAGAAGAGCCGTAATAAATTTTTTCTTCGTTTGGAGGAGAAAAATATAAATAAATATGGATGGAATAAGCATGAGTGCGACCGGCCTGATGAATTGCGCAAGCATAATCGAAATTCCGAGAATTACTGATAAAATGATTTTGTTTTTTCCTTCACTTTTAGGAATTAAAAAAGTCAAATAAATGCTAAGCATAAAAAACACAATAAAAATATGCTCTGTTGCCGGAACCGATGTATACATTATCTGAGTCGGCCAGACTGCAAATATAAAGCTTGCGAAATAAGCTGCTTTACGATTAAAAATTTTATTTGTAATCAGATATATCAAGATGAGTAAGATCACTGAGCAAAAAATGTTTAATAATTTTACGGCAAAAAGACTTATTCCAAATATCTTAAATAAACCCGCCAATACTATTGGATACCCTACAGTAAAGGGGAAAAGCGCATATAAATTGTTTGGGAAATGCGGAGATCCTTTCGCTATTTGGGCTCCGTAATCAAAGTATCCCTTAAAGTCACTAAACAAAGCAGTATTTACATTCAATATCCAAAAAAGTCTCAGCAAAATTGCAATAATTATTACTGCAGACAGGAAAAAAACCGGGTCCGGTTTAAATTTTTTCAGTAAATAATTTAAACCAATGCATATCAGTACTATGCATGCCAGCAGAAATAAAAAGAACAGCACCGGATGAATTTGAACAACAAGAAGAAACCATATGAATGCAAGGACAGCAACATATAAAAACGAAACAATGAATAGAGCTAATATTATTATGTAAATCTTGTTTCTCAATGTTATACCTCCGAAACCTTAATATTTCAATCGTTAGGGTAAAATTCACATAGTGGATTTGACATATTTTTTCTATGATGGTTCCAAGTTTTTCATATTATTATATCATAAATTAATTATCATGCGAGGTCGTTAATTTATCAGGCTGTTTATTTATCCGGTAGCCGTTTACGGCTGCTTCTTTTTTGTGTAGAATGGTGGTAGATACAGAATGTTAAAGAGGTAAAAAAATGGGCAATGAAAAATTAATGGTAGTTGACGGGAACAGTATATTAAACCGTGCTTTTTACGGCTTGCAGGGCCGGAATTTGCTTTCGACATCTTATGGCCTATATACTAATGCCGTTTACGGGTTTATTAATATAATAAGCAGATATATCGATGAAGAATCACCTCAATACCTTTGTGTTGCATTTGATCTTAAAGCGCCTACATTTAGACATTTGGAGTTTGAGGGATATAAAGCGAAAAGAAAGGGTATGCCTCCTGAGCTTGTGGTCCAGGTTCCGGTGATAAAAGAAGTGCTTGACGCAATGAATATAAGACGTTTGGAGTATGAAGGGTATGAAGCTGATGATATAATCGGTTCAATCTCGTTATGCGCTGAAAGACTAGGACTTGACACGGTTATTTTGACCGGGGACAAGGATTCCTTCCAACTTTTATCCGATAAGACAAAAGTCAAAATACCTGTAACGAGAGCAGGAAAAACAGATACAGAGGAATATGATTTGGACAGACTCAAAGAGAAATACGGAGTTACGCCGATTCAATTTATTGATGTCAAGGGACTGATGGGAGATCCGTCAGACAATATACCGGGGGTGCCCGGAATCGGTGAAAAGACTGCAATATCATTGATACAAGAGTTTGACAGCATTGAAAACCTGTACGAAAACATTTCAAAAGTCGAAAGAGTGACGGTTAAAGAAAAACTTGAAACCAATAAAGAACTTGCGTATACCAGCAAAAGACTTGCGACTATAGAGCGTAATATGCCGAAGATGTGTGACATACATGAACTTAAGCGATCGGGATTTGACAAGGACGAACTTTTTAAGCTGTTTAAAAAACTTGAATTTAATAATTTTATTGAAAAATTCAATTTATCGCCTGCAGCCGATTTAGATAAGACGATGGGAAATGTTACGAACATTTCAAAAAAAGAAGATATAGAAAAACTGAAAAAAGATATAGTTAAAAATGGTTGGTTTTCATTCTACTGTCCGATGAAAAGAAACGGAAATGAGTTCTATAGGCCTGTTGGTATAGGCATTTCATTGGATGAAGATAAAATATTTTATATCAGTTTTAACGCTGATGTCTCCGAAGAATTATTTTTCTCTGAAATGAAAGATGTTTTTGAGGACGAAACAATTAAAAAAACAAGCCACGATGCAAACAATCTGATTGTATATTTATTGAGTGAGGGTATAAAGCTTGCGGGCTATAACTTTGATACAATGATCGCGGCGTATATAATCAATCCTTCGAGCGATACATATTCACTGAAAGAGCTTGCAGAGTTTTATTTGAAAAAAAATATTGAATCAATTGAAGAATTGACGGGAAAAGGGAAAAATCAAATTGCGATTATAGACATACCGAATGACAGGCTTTCTTTTATCGCAGGAATATATGCGCGTACAATCAGCTTACTTGAAGATGTGCTTGGTAAAATAATTTCGGAGAATAATCAGAAGGATTTGTATCATAAAATAGAACTGCCGCTCGTAACAGTCCTGGCAAATATGGAATTTGAGGGATTTAAGGTTGACCGGGACGGTTTAATAATCTTCTCAGCCGAACTTGAAGACAGAATAAATGAATTGACGGATCAAATATATGAGCTCTCG
>JBAZRJ010000002.1:0-76393 GCA_041662985.1 Clostridia bacterium | reverse complement strand
GATCTTAAAAGCTGAGAAAGAAGGACGGTTCTCGAAAATGGAGGGTTAGCAATGATAAATGTCAATATAAATATCCCGGGGAAAGAATATCCGATTTTTATTACTTCCGATTATAAAGATCTTGGAAGGTATATAAAAGAACACTGCGGCGAGGGAAAGATAGTGGTTGTCACTGACCAGAATGTTGACGAATTTCAAGGCGATGCATGTATGGGCGGCCTGGTTGACAGCGGGTTGGATGTATGCGATATAGTCATTAAAGCAGGCGAGGATCAAAAAAATCTTGCGACAATCGAGGAAATCTACAGTTACCTACTTGGAAAAAACGTTGATCGAAGCGCAACTCTTGTCGCACTGGGCGGCGGTGTAATCGGCGATATAACCGGATTTGTTGCCGCAACTTTTCTGCGGGGCATTGATTTTGTCCAGGTTCCGACTACTATTCTTTCACAGGCTGACAGCAGTGTCGGTGGCAAGGTTGGAGTCGACTTTAAAGGCGAAAAAAATATCATAGGTTCATTTTATCAGCCGAAATTGGTCTATATTAATGTTAAATCCATAGAGACTCTTCCTGTCCGAGAGGTTAAAGCGGGACTTGCAGAGGTCATTAAACATGGGATTATAAGGGATGCGGACTTCTTTAATTATGTAAGCGATAATATTGAAAATATATTTAAATTTGACTCGGATGTCCTTCAATACATTGCAGAGCAGGATTGTCTGATAAAAGGCAAGGTTGTTGAAACAGATGAGAAGGAAGCGGGACTGAGGGCGATTTTGAATTTCGGACATACGTTCGGACATGCAATCGAAAGCGCATACGATTTTAAAATGCTGCACGGAGAATGTGTATCCCTGGGCATTGTTGCTGCTTTCAATATGGCGCTGGAACTGGATATGGCGAAGCAAAAGGATGCTGATTTGGTTTCCGAAACACTTGAGAAAGCGGGTCTTCCGATAAAACTTCCCGATATCGACATAGAAAAAGTTTACGCTCATATGCTTCACGACAAGAAAATGAAAAGTGGCAAATTAAAATTCGTTTTACCTAAAAAAATCGGAGAAGTCGAATTTTACAGCACTGATGATGCAAAATTAATAAAAAGCGTTTTAAAAACACTTAAATAAATTTTAATAACCATATAAACTAATCTTCGAATGTTTGAACGAACCCATAGCAGCTCTTTAACAGCTCTTTTAAAAGGATCCTCAGCAGCTCTCAGATTAGCTTTCCGAGGTTTTTGTCAAAAGGAGGGTAAGTTACTCCCTTTTCCGTAATAATCGCCGAGATGTACCTGTTTGGGGTCATATCAAACGCAGGATTAAGAACATCTATGCCTTCCGGTGCAATCGGAAGGTTTTTTATGTGTGTGATTTCTTTGGAATCTCTTTCTTCAATGGTTATAGCATCGCCGTTTTCGATGGTGAAGTCAATCGTTGAAGTCGGTGCGGCAACATAGAAAGGAATATTATTCTCATGAGCGAGGACTGCAAGAGCATAAGTCCCGATTTTGTTTGCGGTATCGCCGTTTGATGCTATTCTGTCTGCTCCGACAATCACACAATCAATCTTCCCGAGTCTCATAAAATGACCGGACATATTGTCGCAAATCAGTTTAAACGGAATATTATCCTGCTTCAACTCCCAGGCCGTAAGGCGGGAACCTTGCAGATAAGGTCTTGTCTCGTCAACGATAACATTAATGTTTTTACCGGATTCATGAGCGGATCTTATGACGCCCAATGCGGTTCCGTAAGCGCACGTTGCAAGCGAACCTGTGTTGCAATGGGTAAGGATGGTTGAATCTTGTCTGATTAATGCATCGCCGTTTTTGCCGATAGCCCTGTTCGTTGAAATGTCTTCGGATTCTATCGTCTGCGCTTCTTTAAGAATAATATCTTTAATTTCATTGATGCTTTTTGCTTTATTTGAAACCGCTATACCGTAAATCCTGTCGACAGACCAAAAAAGATTGACGGCTGTAGGTCTTGTGGATTTAAAAAAGACGCAGATTTGTCTCAGATTATCGAAAAATTCTTCTTTTGATGAGAATTCATCGGAAATCGTTTTGTTTGAAGATGATTTTATTGCTGATGTTTTGAAGGCGGCAGCGCCAATTGAGATACCGTAGGCTGCGCACACGCCGATCAAAGGAGCACCCCGGACAACCATACCGGTTATAGCGCGTCCGACATCTTTATATGTACTACACTCAATATATTCAAGTTTTTCAGGAAGTTTTGTCTGGTCAATCAATTTCAAAACGCCGCTTTTATATTTCAGAGATTTCATAAGTGCTCCTTTTTTGATTGCCGGGGATTTGAAGCGGCAATTATTTTGTTTTTCATTGAAGGCATTTTTCTCAACATTACTTTTTGTTGCCGATAAGGAAAAGAGCCTTTGACAACTCTGTGACAATTATCGGAACAAGTGAAAGTCCGAGACCTATAAAATAGGTTGATGCCGGCAAATATATGAGCCCGAATGCCGTTGAAACAGGAGTGAAAATTACCAGCACCATGAGCGAAACAGATATTAATGCTGCCCAATTGAGCTTGCTGTTTGTGAACATTCCGATTTTGAACAGCGAACGTTCTGAACGCATATTGAAGGACTGAGCAATCTGTGATACTGCAAGAATAAGAAATGCCATAGTTTGACCGCCTGCGAGTTCGCCGGTAACATTTTCACCGATTTTAAAACCAATCAGTGTGAGAACTGCAAACATAATACCTTGCAGGACAACGCGTATTCCGAGACCGTTGGCAAAAATACCTTCATTTTTGGGTTTCGGTTTTTTGTCCATTATATCAGGCTCCACATCCTCCATACCGAGTGCTATTGCAGGCAGACTGTCGGTTACAAGGTTAATCCAAAGCAGCTGCATCGAAACTAAGGGTGCTTCTCTCCATATAATCATCGCAAAGAATACAGTCAGAATTTCGCCAATATTGGTTCCGAGCAGAAAGCCGACAACCTTTTTGATATTCGCATAAATTCCTCTGCCCTCTTTGACGGCATCAACAATTGTTGCAAAATTATCATCGGTCAATACTATGTCCGCGGCGCCTTTGGCAACATCCGTTCCCGTAATACCCATCGCACAGCCGATGTCAGCGGCTTTTAAGGCAGGAGCATCGTTTACGCCGTCACCCGTCATTGAAACAACTTCGCCTTTTCGCTGCCATGCGCGGACTATGCGAATTTTATTTTCCGGTGATACACGGGCATAAACCGAAATGTTTTGAATGCGGGAATCAAACTCGGTATCGGACATTAAATCCAGTTCCGCGCCTGTGATCGCCTCGTCGCCATCTAAAAAAATCCCGAGTTCTTTAGCAATTGCAGATGCCGTTATAACATGGTCGCCCGTAATCATTACAGGCTTGATTCCGGCATTTCGGCAAACTGCAACAGCATTCCTGGCTTCGGGACGAGGAGGATCAATCATTCCAACAAGACCCATAAAGGTGAGACCGTTTTCTAAAGATTCTGCCGTTAATTCGTCAGGAATGATATCAATTTCCTTATATGCGATTGCAAGAACGCGAAGCGCGTTTCTGCTCATTTTGTGATTCATTTTATTTGCGTTTGCCAAATCACCATTAATACATTTTTTATCAAGAACATCAAATGCGCCTTTTACAATAACAACATTTTTCCCGTCAATAAGGTTGATAGTTGTCATCAATTTCCGCACGGAGTCAAAAGGTATTTCTCCGAGTCTTGGATATTGTCTGTTCAAATCATCCTTGGTCATGCCGCTTTTATGTGCAGCAAATACGATCGAGGTTTCGGTAGGGTCGCCGATATGCTGTGCTTTGTCACCGTCAAATGTTACTGAACCGTTGCTGCAGAGTGTCCCGAACATCAGAAGCCTTTTAAGTTCATTCAAATTATTGCCGGCGATATCTTCAAGCTCGTTGAATCCGTCAATATATGCTTTAACGAGTGTCATACGATTTTGTGTGAGAGTGCCTGTTTTATCAGAGCAAATTACCGAAGCACTGCCTAAGGTTTCTACCGCAGGCAGACGACGGATGATTGCGTTCTTTTTCACCATACGCTGAACACCGATTGAGAGAACAATAGTGACAATCGCAGGAAGTCCTTCCGGAATTGCAGAAACTGCAAGTGATACTGCTATCATAAATATTTCGATTGGCGGCATGCCGCTGAGCAAACCGACAATAAAAATGATTGCGCAGGCTATGAGTGCCACAATACCAAGATACTTGCCCAATTCGGCGAGTTTTTGCTGAAGCGGGGTACTTCCTTTTTCTTCAGAATCCAAAAGATTTGCTATTTTACCCATTTCGGTATCCATTGCTGTAGCAGTTATAACTGCCGTTGCTATACCGTAGGTTACTCCGCATCCCGAGAACACCATATTTGAACGATCACCGATTGGAGCCTTTTCTTTCACCGTGGACTCCGCATTTTTTTCCGAAGGTTCGGATTCTCCCGTCAGAGCTGATTCTTCGACTTTCAGATTGACGGAATGAATCAGTCTGGCATCTGCAGGCACAAAATCTCCGGATTCAATTCGGATTATATCTCCCGGGACAAGCTCCAAAGCTGCGATCATTTGTTCGTTACCGTCTCGGATTACTCTCGCATAGGGAACAGACATATTTTTCAAAGCATCAAGAGCCTTTTCTGCTTTGCTCTCCTGCAAAACGCCCATGACAGCGTTCATAACAACAATTAAAAGAATTAAACCCGGTTCAAAAAACTCTTTGGGATTTGCTTCGATGCACGCAACTGTAAAGGATACGACTGCGGCGGCAATCAATATCAGAATCATTACATCTTTAAACTGATTAAAAAATCTTTGAAGATTTGTTTTCTTCTTTGTTTCACGAAGCCTGTTACCACCATGCTTTTCAAGTCCTGCTGCGGCCTGTACAGAGGTTAATCCCTTCTCAATATCTGTATTAAGTTCTTTGATAATATGGTCGAGTTCTTTTTTGTGGGCTGTCATAAAAGTTCCTCCTGATTTTTATTATAACAAAATACGAATAAAACGGGAATAATACTTAATCATAGCAATTCAAACGCTTGTATATGTTCAAAAATAACATTATACTATGAAACAGTGAAAGAAATACAAACCAAATTAATCAAATTGACAGGAATGAATTAAATGAGAGAAAAAATACTTGTATCATGGAGCGGCGGTAAGGATAGTACTCTGGCACTCTACGAAATCATAAAAGACTTTGACTATGAAATAGTTCTTCTGACAACAATCAGTGAAGAATACAAAAGAATATGCATGCATGGAGTGAGAGAATCATTGCTTGATAAACAAGCAAAGTCACTTGGGTTTAAATTAGAAAAAGTTTATATTCCGCCAAATGCAACTTTATCTATTTGTGACTCAATTATGCAAAAAGTACTAGCTAAATATACTCGAGAAGGATTCAACTCAGTTGTCCACGGGGATATTTTTCTTGAAGACCTAAAAAAATATAGGGAAGACAATTTGGCGAAAGTTGGTATGAAAGCAATATTTCCGATTTGGAAAAGGAGCAGCGAAGAATTATCCAATAGATTTATTGAATTGGGATTTAAGGCAATCATAACTTGTGTGGATTCGAAATCTTTGGACAAATCATTTGCAGGAAGAATCTATGACAAGAAGTTTGTTTCTCAAATACCTGAAGGTGTTGATGTTTGCGGAGAAAACGGGGAGTTTCATTCTTTTGTGTTTGACGGATGTTTGTTTAAAGAAAAGCTTGATTTTCAAATCGATAAGGTTGTTTTCAGAGATAAGCAGTTTTATTTTTGCGATTTGACTGAAAGAGGAGAAATGGCGAATGATTAAAAAGGGAATAGGTCGACTTTTGTTAAGCCAAAACGTTGAAGACATATTATAGAATTGGCATAATTCCAAATTGCACATTTGCATTTAAAATGTCGAATGGTTACATTGGTTGTCATTTTCCGTATATTGATTGGTAAAGGAGGAGTTTGAGCTGATAAAAAAATTATTATTATTTTTCGTGGTTCAAATTATGATAGCAACATCTTATTCCGGATGTGCAGTGCAATCAAAGCCGCTTTTCGGAGAGATAATATTTGCTGATAACTCTAGCAGTTCCGAAGGTATTATGAGTTATAATGCTGAACTTAAAAAAGAAAGTAAGATTCTTAAAGAGGTATTGTATTCAAGTGCGGAATTTAATGATGAAGAAACAAAAATTCTTCTAACTGTTTCCGACTTAAAAATTTCAAATGAAAAGTATAATTTTTTTGAATTCGAAGTTTCGAAGGGAACATTAATCCCAATCGATATGAATCATAAAAAAGCTTCCGATGAAATATCAAATGTGAGGTATGTTCCGAACAGTAAATCAATTTCTTTTATACGAGATGGTTTTATGTATATTTATAATCCTGATACAAGAATCGAAAAGAAGATAGACGACGTCGACCGCTTTACCTGGAGCAAAGACGGATCACATTTTTTATACAGTCCGAGTTCAGGGGTGATTGATATTTATGATGTTAAAACGAAAAAATCGAAATTTTTATTTAACGGTTCCGATCCCGAATATTCGAAAGATAACAAATATGTTGCATATAAATCTGTCAGAGACGATGTTTTATGTGTGAAAGAATTGAAAACCGGAATGATATGGACGTATAATACAAAAGATCCAGTTTGGAACTATCGATTTTCACCGGATGGCAATTATATCGGGATTCTGAAACATGACAACAGCAGTTTTGATAGTTCATCAAGTACTCTGATAGCTTGGGATTTCAAAAATAATGATGAAATAAATCTATATCCCGAATTTCCCGGAGGTTATGACTTTGACTGGATAAAAGGTTCTGTTGCGAAATAATCTTAATGTAGCATTATTTTGGAATAGTTCGACTTTTGTTAAGCCAAAATGATAAAGTTGTATCTATACAAAAGTTGAACTATTCCATTAATTCAGTAAAATTCAATAAAAATATGTTAAACACAAAAAATTAATTGATTTACATTTTCGAAGTTCTGTGTTAGAATATCAATGTTGTAAAACAACCATTTGCTCAGTCTTTGGAACACTCCGACCAATTACTAGGCTGATGGCGATTCAAAATAAGGAGGATTTATTTTTATGATTAAGGAAGTTAAACAGGAAGTAATCGGCAAATACAAGCTGCACGAGACGGACACGGGCTCACCGGAAGTCCAGGTTGCAATCCTTACCGAAAGGATTAACCACTTAAACGAACATTTGAAATTTCATAAGAAAGATCATCATTCAAGACGAGGACTTTTGAAGATGGTTGGAGCAAGAAGAGGACTTCTGAATTACCTTATGAAAAATGATGTTGAAAGATACCGTGCAATCATTGAAAAGTTGAATTTAAGAAAATAATAATGAGCGGAGGAGTCCGCTCTTATTTTTTTATGAAAGCGTTTTAAATCGAAACGATTTAAATAAATAAACAAGTTTACTGCTGCGGATTGTAGAAGGTAGATTGTACACTAAACGAAAGAATTTAGTGCAGAATCTACATGCTACTGTCTGCGGTAAATCAAGAAGGAGGCATTTATAAAATGCAAAAAACTTTTAGTATGGATTTAGCAGGCAGGAAATTGACAATTGAAACCGGAAAACTGGCTCAGTTAGCTAGCGGAGCCTGTATGGTAAGATACGGCGACACAGTCGTTATGTCATCGGCAACGATGTCAAAGAAACCAAGAGAAGGAATAGACTTTTTCCCTTTGAGCGTTGATTACGAAGAAAGACTTTACGCTGTAGGAAAAATACCCGGAGGTTTCATAAAAAGAGAAGGAAGACCGTCCGAGAGAGCTGTCCTGACTTCAAGAGTTATTGACAGACCTATCAGACCATTATTTCCAAAAGATTTAAGAAACGATGTAGCAGTTATCAACACTGTATTTTCAGTTGATCAGGACAACACTCCTGAAATTGCTGCAATGATAGGGTCTTCAATTGCAATTTCAATTTCGGACATACCTTTTAACGGACCGATAGGAGGGGTTATTATCGGGCTGGTTGACGGTGTGGTTGTTATCAATCCGAATGCCGAACAGAGAGAAAAAAGCAAAATGTACATAACTTTAGCCGGTACCGCCGACAAAATAACTATGATTGAAGCCGGTGCAGACGAAGTTCCTGACGAAATTGTTCTTGACGCAATCATTAAAGGTCATGAAGAAATAAAGAAAATCGTAGCTTTTATCAACGATATCGTTAAAGAAATCGGAAAGCCAAAGAAAGCATACGAATCCTGTGCGGTTCCGGAAGAATTATTTGCGGCAGTTAAAGCTTTTGCTTATGATTCAATGAGACAGGCGGTTCTTGCAGTTGAAAAACAGGACAGTGATTTAAAAATCGATAACCTTTCAAATGAAGTACAGGAAAAATTTAAAGAAACTTACCCTGATTCTTCAAAATTGATAGCTGAAGCTATTTACAAATTAGAGAAAAAGGTTGTAAGAGAATATCTTCTTGAAGAAGGTAAGAGAGTCGACGGAAGAGGGCTTGACGACATAAGGGAGTTGTCGGCAGAAGTTGGTATCCTGCCAAGAACTCATGGTTCGGGACTGTTCCAGAGAGGCCAGACTCAGGTTCTGACTGCTGTTACGCTGGGCGCAATGGGCGATGTTCAGAAGATGGACGGAATTGATCTCGAAGAAACAAAAAGATATATTCATCACTATAACTTCCCTGCATACAGTGTAGGAGAGGCAAGGACATCAAGAGGCCCGGGCAGAAGAGAAATCGGACACGGAGCACTCGCGGAAAGATCACTGGAACCGGTTATTCCCGATGAAGAAGAGTTCCCGTATGCAATCAGACTTGTTTCCGAAGTTTTGATGTCGAACGGATCGACTTCACAGGGAAGCGTATGCGGAAGCACACTTGCATTGATGGATGCAGGCGTTCCGATAAAGAGACCTGTTGCCGGAATTTCTGCGGGACTGGTTACAGACGACAACAATCCTGAGAGATTCAAGACTTTCATGGACATTCAGGGAATAGAAGACTTCTTCGGCGACATGGATTTCAAGGTTGCGGGAACGAAGGAAGGGATAACAGCAATTCAGGTGGATATTAAGACTGACGGACTGACATACGAAATCATCAGACAGGCGTTTGAAATTACGAAAAGAGGACGTTTCCAGATTATTGACGAAGTAATTTTAAAAGCAATTGCGGAACCAAGAAAAGAAATGTCACCGTTTGCACCTAAGATGCTCGTTATTTCGATTAACCCGGATAAAATAAGAGAAGTAATCGGACCGGGAGGAAAAATGATCAATAAGATTATTGCTGAAACCGGCGTAAAGATTGACATTGACGAATCAGGTAAAGTATTTGTTTCGTGTGTGGATATAGAGGCAGGAAATAAAGCAATCAAAATCATCGAAGGAATAACGATGGAAGCTCAACCGGGACAGACATTTATGGGCAAGGTTACCAGGATAATGCCTTTCGGTGCTTTTGTTGAATACCTGCCGGGTAAAGAAGGCATGGTTCACATTTCGAAGCTTGATAAAAAGAGAGTCGAAAAGGTTGAAGATGTTGTCAAGATAGGCGACGAATTCCTCGTTAAGGTGATGGAAGTCGACAGACAGGGAAGAATCAATCTTTCGAGAAAAGATGCAATGCAGGATGAAACAGCTGAAAAGGAATAGCATTATTGCGGAGGATCAATGTATCAAAGAATAACCTTAGATAACGGAATTAGAATGGTTTGTGAGAAAATACCATATATGAGATCTGTTTCAATCGGAATTTGGGTAGCTAACGGTTCCGCCAATGAAAACAGGGAAAACAATGGTATTTCTCACTACATTGAGCATATGCTTTTTAAAGGCACAAATAAGCGGTCTGCGAAGGAAATTGCCGAGAGTATCGATAATATCGGCGGTCAAATCAATGCGTTTACCGGAAAAGACTGTACATGTTACTATACAAAAACCCTGGATACACATATGGATATAGCGTTTGATGTTCTTTCGGATATGTTTTTCAATTCGAAATTCGATAAAAAAGACATGGATCTCGAACGAAATGTAATTATAGAAGAAATCAGCATGTACGAGGATTCACCCGAAGAGCTTGCACATGATATGCTTTCTGAGACAGTATGGAACGGGAACTCTTTGGGTTACCCGATTCTGGGCGACAAAAAAAGTCTTGGAAGCATTGATTCTGAAGTGATAAAAGACTATATTAAAAAGAATTACACTCAGAATCATTGTGTTATTTCGGTTGCGGGAAATTACGATATTGAAAAACTGACTGAATTGGTTAACAGATATTTTGGAAGCTGGGAGCCAAAAACCAAAGAAAAGAAGGAAAGCAATCCGGTTTCGTTTATTTCAAATAAAAGTGTAAAAGAAAAAGATATTGAGCAAATTCATCTTTGCATGGGATTTGAAGGTTTGGAAAGCGGAAACGATGATTTTTATACTTTGCTGACCATAAATAACGTATTGGGCGGCGGAATGAGTTCAAGGCTTTTTCAAAGAATTCGAGAACAAAAGGGACTTGTTTATTCAATATATTCATTCCCTTCATCATATAAAAGTGCCGGTTTGTTCACTATTTACGCAGGTATGAATCCCGAAAACCTGAACAGGGTTACAGAACTGATTTCGGATGAGATTTCAAAACTTATTAAAACCGGAATAAGCAAAGATGAATTAGAAAAGTCAAAGGAGCAATTAAAGGGTAATTATATTCTTGGTTTGGAGAGCACGAGCAGCAGAATGAACAGCATAGGCAAATCAGAATTGATATTAAACCGAATTTATACACCACAGCAGGTGCTTAAGAAAATAGATAAAATTTCAATCGAAAATGTTGAAAAATTGGTTAAAAAAACATTCGATACTGATAAAAGAAGTATTTCTGTTGTCGGAAATATCAAAAAATCATTATAGAATACGTTTTAATCAAAAATTTAAGCTAATCAAGGGTGAACTATGGACAAATTATTGGAAACTACAGTCGGTGATTTGTTGGACGAAATGGCACGTGATTATCCCAATCATGACGCGGTCCTATACACCGACAGACCTTTCAGAAAAACATACTCTGAATTCAGAGATATATGCAATCAAGCTGCAAAAGGTATGCTTGCGATGGGGATAAAAAAGGGTGACCATGTTGCGATATGGGCCACGAATTATCCAGAATGGCTTATTACAATGTTCGCAACCGCAAAAATAGGTGCAGTCCTTGTTACAGTGAATACAAACTATAAAATCTTCGAAGCCGAGTATCTTTTAAGACAGTCCGATGCAGGAACTGTTGTTTTAATTGACGGATTCAAAGACAGCAAGTACACTGAAATACTGAATGAACTCTGCCCTTCGCTGAAAGCAAGCGAACCGGGACAATTAAACGATAAGGCTCTCCCAAAATTAAAAAATGTCATCTATATCGGAGAAGAAAAACACGACGGTATGTACAGTTGGGATGATTTGTACAAACTGGCCGCAAAAGTTTCCGATGAAGAGTTGAATTCTATACAAAAATCTTTGGATATCCACGATGTAATCAATATGCAATACACATCAGGAACAACAGGCTTTCCGAAAGGTGTCATGCTGACGCATTATAACATTGTCAACAATGGTAAATGCATCGGTGATTGCATGAATTTCACCCACGAGGACAAACTCTGTATCCCTGTTCCGTTCTTCCATTGTTTTGGCTGTGTACTTGCGGTTATGGCATCAGTTACGCACGGAACAACGATGGTCCCAATCGATTATTTCCAGCCGTTAAAGGTCATGGAAGCGGTTCAGAACGAAGAGTGTACAGCAGTTCACGGAGTTCCGACAATGTTTATCGCAATGCTAGAACACCCTGATTTTAAAAAATTCAAATTTACAAAACTGCGCACAGGCATTATGGCGGGTTCGCCTTGTCCTGTAAAGGTCATGCAGAATGTCGTTGATTTAATGGGTGCCGGTGAAATAACGATTGCTTACGGACAGACAGAATCATCTCCTGTCTGCACTCAAACAAAGGTTGATGATACATTGGAACTAAGAGTATCGACAGTTGGAAAGGCGTTGCCGTTTATTGAAGTAAAAATAGTTGATTCTGTTACAAATGAGGATCTGCCGTTTGATACAACGGGTGAACTTGTCGAAAGAGGATATAATATAATGAAAGGCTATTATAAAATGCCCGAAGCAACCGCTCAGGCGATTGATTCCGAAAAATGGCTTCATACAGGAGACCTTGCTTCAATGGACAAAGACGGATACTTTAAAATAACCGGCAGAATAAAGGATATGATAATAAGAGGCGGAGAAAATATTTATCCTAAGGAAATTGAGGAGTTTTTATATACACATCCTGATATCAGCGATGTGCAGGTAATAGGTGTGCCAAGCAAGCAGTACGGTGAGGAAGTCATGGCATGTATAATTCTAAAAGAAGGCGCAAAGGTTACCGGAGAAGAAATAAAAGATTTTGTGAAGAGTCATATGGCGAGACACAAAACACCTAAATATATAAGCTTTGTTGACAGCTTTCCTATGACTGCAAGCGGTAAAATCCAAAAGTTCAAGATGAGAGAAAAAGCAATCCAAGATATTGGATTGCAGGATGCAGCGTCAATTGAGACAGCGTAATTGTAAGAATCCCAAAAAATTGATATAATTCTTTAATACAGATATCTGCAAAACTTATTTACCGTAAAGTATCAATGAAAAGGAGATGATACTTTGAGAAATTTTCTGAATGAAATCAACGGCAAGGTGCTTTTGTATGATGGTTCCAAAGGTTACATGCTTGAAATGGAAGGCCTCAAAGGCAGTGAATGCGCCGAGCTTTGGAACATTAAACATCCCGAAATTGTGAGTAAAATCTATTCTTTATATAAGGATGCGGGTTCAGATGTTATTCAGACAAACACTTTTCAGGGAAACAGAGAGAGTCTGGCCAAGTATTCGCTCGGGGATAAAACATATGAGCTTAATTTTGCGGGAGCAAAACTTGCGAAAGACGTAATGGGCGGCAAAGGTTTTGTTGCTGCTTCAATAGGACCGATTGGCAAGCTTTTCGAACCGTCCGGCGAACTGACATTCAATAAAGCGTATGAAGTGTTTAAAGAGCAGATATTAGCTCTTGTTGACGGTGGTGTGGATGTTATTAATTTTGAAACATTCACCGATTTGGCTGAAATGAGAGCCGCTTTGATTGCGGCACAGGAAAATTCGGACCTGCCTGTAATCTGTTCACTCGCATTTGAAGAAAACGGTAAAACCCTTATGGGAACTGATCCGCATTTGGCAGGCATTGTGCTGAAATCCCTTGGCGCTGATATAATCGGTGCAAACTGTTCGTTTGGACCTGAGCATATGCTTGATATTATTAAAGAAATGAGCAAGACGGGTGGAATACCTCTTGCAGTTAAACCGAATGCGGGATTGCCTGAACTGGAATGCGAAAGAACTATTTACGATGAATCTCCGTCCAGCTTTTCGAAATACACCGAAGAATTTGTAAACCTTGGTGTAAGGCTAATCGGCGGATGTTGCGGAACCACACCGGAATTTATTAAGGAAATCAGGAACAAACTGAAAAAAGTTTCGCTTCCGGAAATATATAATTTCAGCGAGTTGGTTATAACTTCATCGGTTAAATCTCTTAATCTGCAGAAAACGCAAATATCAGATTTAGGTAATTTTAGTTCAGCTAACATAGACGATGAAATATTCAATATGTGTTCAAAAAATGATTTTGATGCAATTACCGAGTTTGCTCTTGACCTTTCGACAGAGGAGCATGAAGCGGTTTATGTAAACGTTGACAGTGTATCGGAAGGCAGGGAAAATTTACTGGCAAATGTCGTGAATATTCTGCAGGGCTATATAAAAGATCCTCTTATTATAGAAACTGAAAATGAAATTGCGCTCAAAAAAGCTTTAAGGATTTACAAAGGAAAAGCAGGGGTAGTAATCGGAATAGGAACTCAGAAAAATGTTGAGGAACTTATTTTCACAGCCAGAAAATATGGCAGTACCGTGATTGAAAAATCTCTGATCGATAACTTGAAAAATAATGACGAATAAATATACTTGATGTAAATTTTCTATAATGATATAATCGATTTTATTGGAGAGTGATTTTTGGATGGAAGATAAAACAATTGAGTTGCTCGAAAAGATGTACAATGAAATATCAGGCCTAAAGGCTGAATTTGGCGGTTTACAGGAAGTTTTTAGAGATTATAAATTTGAAACAAGTGTCAAGTTTGACGATTTGAATCATAAGGTTGATTCGAATACGATGTTACTCGAAAATATGCACGATAAAGTAAAAATTCTTGCAGAAATACAGCAAAACCATTTTGAAATAAATGAACGGCAGCATATTGAGATGAATGAAGTGAATAAAGAGCAAATCAATTTATTGAAAAATGCTCTTCAAAATCTTTCCCGCGACACTCAAACCAACAACTGAAATATCCTATTTTAAAACCCATTTTGCAAAAGCATCTTTATGAATGATAACATCTGAAATATCAAGACTGTTCAGATATTTTTTATTTGTACTTATATTCGAGTAAACCGGCTTTCCGGTTTTAATATTAAACGCAGAATTTGAAACAGGAAAGTACATGTATTCATCGGTGATTACAGTGCTGTCGCGAAGAACGGCGTGACCATTTTTTGTATTCAAAAGATCTTTACCCAGTGCGTACGGAGCATTGACGCCAAGCAAATTCGCAACTGTTGGTAAGATGTCAATCTGTCCCGCTGTTATGCTATTAGTTTTTCCGTTTTTTAAACCGGGATAATGTATGATTAAAGGAACCCTTTGAAGCTTGGTCCATTCGAAATCATTGTTCTTTACTTTCATAAATCCGGTGAGTTCATTACCGGCCTCAAGGCGCGGAATACCAAAGTGGTCGCCGTAAAGCACCAGCAGTGTGTTGTTGTACATATTGCGGCGTTTAAGTTCATCTATCAAATATCCGATGCAGCTGTCACCGTAGTTTTCTGCTTTGATATAATTGCCAAGAAATGTTCCATCCAATTTACCGACATCGAATTTGTAATTTTCGAATGCGCCGAAAGGATAGTGGCTTGAAAGCGATATTACAAAACCATAATAGGGTTGTTTTTCGACACTTAGCTTATCAAGTGTCTGATTATAAAAGGATTTATCATCCAATCCCATTCCGACAACTTTGTCGATATTGAAATCAGTTTTGCTATAGAACTTTTTGAAGCCGAAATTCCTGTATACGACAGTTCTGTTGTAAAAACTCGGGATGTACGCGTGGAATACATCGCTTGCATAATCTGCTTCTTTTAGTATTTTCGGTAATGTATGATAAGTGTTTGTAGGGAACTTGAAGTAAACCGCGCCTTCGCTTACAGGATAAAGCGAGTTATTAACTACAAATTCGGCGTCCGAGGTTTTGCCGCGCCCTGCCTGGTAATACACGTTATCGAAGTACAGGCTGTCTTTAATCAGCTTATTTAAATTTGGAGTTATTTCTTTGCCATTCATCTTCTTGTTTATTAGGAATTGCTGCAAAGCTTCAATCTGAAGTATAATTACATTTTTACCTTTTGCAATTCCTTTTAACATCTGAGCAGTAGGTTTATTGCTGTCGTAATAACTTTGAATTTTCTGTGTTTCTTGAACAGTAAGCTGCTTATCCTTAAATAAATTATCTTTTATAAATGATACGACATCCTGCTCATGAAAGTAAAGGATGCCCATGGATCTTATGTATACATTTTTGTCGAACGAAGCCATAGTAAAACTTGTGTTTTTTAACGGAATGATAATTGCGACAAGCCCGATTCCAATAACGCAAACTGAGATAATGAGCCTTTTAACGACATGAATTTTGTTGATACCCAATTTATGGATGAAAATCATTCCGAAAATCATTATCGGAATATCTATAATCAGAAGTAAATCGGTCGGTTTGAACAGACTCGAAACACCATCGCCAACGGATGAAAGAAGTCCTATTTGAACTAGCACCGGTATTGTTATGGCATTTGCAAAATAACGGAAATATAACATATCGGCACCAACCAGTAATGTTAAACAGATATCCAGCACTAAAAGCGCAGTAACTCTTTTTTTATTAAAAATGATGAAGAAAACAGCTAAAATTATAATAAGCATTCCGAGTGACGAAGAGTACATTTTCAGATTTACAAAGTGACTGTCAAATAAAGGCCGATGGTTTATTTTGCAGATGAATTGAAAATAAAGGCATTTCATCATAATTGAAAGAATGAATATAAGACAATATGCCGATTCTGATAAATATGATGCGCGTTTTTTTGATTTTTCATCTAGATTGCTGATTTTAAACATAAATTTAAACCCTTTCCATAACTGAATTGTGGGCAATTATTTCGATACTGTCATCAAGCTGTGAAAGAGAAGTAAAATCCTTATATTTATTTTTTAAAGCCATAGAAATCAAATGATCAGCAAGGGCAGGATTCTTGGGTAGCAGACTGCCATGCGAATAAGAGCAGAAAACGTTTTTATACAGAGCGCCTTCAAATCCGTCTTCGCCGTTGTTTCCAAAGCCTTTTACAACTTTGCACAGAGGTTTTACATTTGGTCCGAGGTAGGTTTTACCCGAATGGTTTTCAAAACCCACCAGATTTCCGTCATAATTTTCTGTCTTTAGAAAATCGCAATTGTAAACCGTATTCCCAATCATTCGTGTTTTGCTGCCTACTGTCCAGATATCAAGGGCTCCCAGGAATTTTATTTCTTTGCCGTCCCATGTTTTATAGTATTTGCCGAGCAATTGGTAGCCTCCGCATATACACAAAAATACCTTATTATGCTTAATCGCATTTTTGATTTCAGCCGATTTGTTAATCAGTAAATCCTGTTGGATTATTTCCTGTTCATAGTCCTGGCCGCCACCCAAGAAAACAATATCATAGCTTTCAGGGTCAAATTTATCGCCAAGCGTCAGCGAAATAATATTTGCACGAATGCCTCTCCATTCGCATCTTTTCCTAAGAGCGATTATATTTCCCCTGTCGCCGTATAAATTCAGGAGGTCGGGATACAAATGACAAATATTAATTTCACACATATTATTTCCAAAACTCCTTTAGTTTATATTTTTTCTTCAGAATCTTTCGTATTGCAAGCATTGCGGTATATGTAGGCAGTATATAGAAAGTCTGACCTTCCTTTGTGTTGGATAAACCGATTTCAATAAGATTGTTATAGTCCTCTTCAATTTGGATTTTTTCTGTTGAAACACCGGCATACTTTAATCGTAAAGCCATATCATCGGCTCTTATGCCTGAAGCGTAAATGATGCCGATCTTATTTTCAATTGTTCTCAATTCCTCGAAATCTACATCCCAAAGCCACGATACATCTGTGCCGTCAGCAATTTTATCATTTATTGCAAAAGCTATCTGCATATCCTTTTCTTCGGTAAATAAGAAGCTAAGTACCTGATTGAATCCGGTTGGATTTTTTACCAGAATAACATTAATTGTTTTGCCAAAAACATCTATTGATTCCATTCTTCCAAAACCGCTGTCAAAAATACTTAAAGCTCTGACTGATTTTTCGGTATCGAGATTAAAAAGCTTTGATACACCGAGTGCGGCGAGGGCATTATAGATATTATACAGACCGGGCAGATTGATTTTTATATCGTGCTCGGTATTACTCAGTCTAATTTTAACAATTGAGTTCGAACTTTTTAAGGCTGTAATCTTACTACAGGTTATTTCGGTTGCAGGCCTTGTGTATCCGCAGTTTGGGCATAAAAAATGTCCGAGATGGCCGTAAACTTTTTGCATGTATTCATATTTGGTTTTGCAATAAATGCAGAAAGTTGCATCTGAACCGCTGTTTTTGCTGTTGAAATTATATGCTTCTTTTTCAAATCCGTAATAAACCGAATCTCTTCCGGTATCCTTGCCGAGCGAAGCGCAAAGAGAGTCATCGGCGTTTAATACGAGCTTTACGCCGGGAGAATTGACTATTCCCAGTTTAACCTTTAGAAGTGTTGAATAAAGTTCGCCGTACCTGTCCAGCTGATCCCTGAAAAAGTTAGTGACGACAAGGATATCAGGTGAACGCTGCTCGGAGAATTTATTGAAAGCTGCCTCGTCTATCTCAATTAAAGCAGTTTTAACTGTGGATTTACCCATAAGATTTACGGCATCAATAAAAGTTGCGGTTATTCCGCTGACCAGATTCGCGCCTGATTTGTTTGTTATATATTCAATTCCGTTCTCCTCAAGCATTTTCGCAATAATTAATGTTGTGGTTGTTTTGCCGTTAGTTCCGGTAACCATAATCAAATTAAAGTCTTTTGAAATAAGTTTCAAAATGCCAGGATAAATTTTACGCGCAATGGTCCCGGGAAGGCTCGTTCCGCCCCATTTTACAAGCCTGCATGCTTTTATTGCAAGCTTTGATACTATAATTGCCAATGTAAGACGAATATTCATAAATCTCCTAACAATAGAGTTATAGTTCTCCAAACCCGATGTTAAGATAAATTATAGCACATTGGTGTGACTACTTGAACAAAATTTATTGCAAACATTTCCTAAAATAATTGAAACACGGTATATATTTGTTATATACTATAAACGATAAATCAGTCTTGCTTTACCGAATTATTGGGGGTTCTAAAGTTGAAGAAGAAGGTTCACTACAGAAGAAAAAAGAAGAAGTCAAAAATAAAATCCTTTTTAATAAAGTTTATTTTAATTACTATTCTTTTAACAGTTTCTCTTGTATTATTCGCAAGAACTTCATATTTTAATATTTCATCCGTTAAAGTAATCGGCAACACCCGTTATAAAGAAGCTGAGATTATAAAAACCTCGAATATAAAGAAAGGTGCAAACGGCTTTGTAACAATGGGCATTAGCCCGATTGACATATTTACTTTAAGCTTCGGCAAATCGGAAAACGCGATTCTAAACAAGTATCCGTATGTGAAAAATGTCAATGTCCGTTTCAATATTCCTAAGGATGTAAGCATAATCATTACAGAAAGAGAACCTTCAAGCATAATTGATTATAAGGGTCAGGGAATTATTGTCGATAAGGAACTGTATGCGCTGGATATCTTAAAGCAGGGTGACAGATTTGATGTCCCGAAGCTTTACGGTATAGAATTCGACACATATAAATTCGGGCAGGTACTTAAGATAAAAAACACAGAAAGTATAAGTATACTCACAACCCTAACCGATTCCATCAATAAAAATGACGAAGGCGACAATTTGAAATTATACCGTTTGATTAAGTCGATTGACCTGAAAGACATCAATAATATCAGTATAACGATTAAACCTGATATAAAAGTTAACTTTGGCGATCTCAGTGATTTGGAATACAGAATCACATATTTTAAACAAATTTATCCTGTTTATATTAAAAGCAGCTCAAGCGGGTACATGGATTTTACTACCGGTGAAAATCCTGTATTTCAGCCCGGCTGATGAACATATTATGGTATTAAGTATATCGATGTTATATAATAAATCTTAAGTAAATAAAAAAAGAGATGAGGGGTCAATATGATACCGATTATTGGGCTTGTTGTGGGAATAATAGTTGGGGCATTATTTATACCGTACAATATATCATATCAATATTCTACTTATGTCGCAGTTGCAATACTTGCGGCGCTTGATTCGGTATTCGGCGGTATAGTTGCAAGGCTTCAGGGCAAATTCAACATGAAGATATTTATTTCCGGATTTTTCGGAAATGCTCTACTTGCAGCCGGGCTTGCGTATTTGGGTGACCAGCTGGGGATACAGATTTATCTTGCTGCTATATTTGCATTCGGTAACAGATTGTTCCTGAACTTTGCTATAATACGCAGATATTTATTGAACAAAAATTCCAAAAAAGATAGTATTATTGTCAAAGAAGATAGTATTATTGTCAAAGAAGAATAAAACTTTATATACTGGGAGGTCTCCGGGTGAGAAATATAATTGCCGGAATTGACATAGGAACATCTAAGGTCAGCACAGCGGCGGGATATTTAAACGGTGAGTTTGAACCTGCTGTACTTGGAGCGGGAATTAGCCGTTGCAGCGCCGTTAAAAAAGGACAGATAGACGATATTGGCGAGATTTCATCTGCAATTAAAGATTCTGTATCAAAAGCGGAGAAAATGGCGAATATTAAGATATTATCTGCTTTTGTCAATATTATCGGCATGAATGTTGAGGTAATTAAAAGGCAAGTCTCGATTCAGATTGAAAACAGATCCGGATTAATTACAATAAGCGACGTTTACAGACTTTTAAACATTGTTGGCGATGTTTCGGCAGATGATGATAAAAAGGTTATTGATATTATTGTCCAAAATTACAAGATAGATGACAGCACAGATATTTACTATCCTGTCGGAATGCAGGCAAAGAAACTCGAACTGTCCGCAGATGTAATTTTATCGGATACAATCACATACCAAAACATAACCGATTGCATGGAAAAAGCCGGAATTGAGCTTGAAGGCTTTGTTTTAAGCGGTCTTGCAGAAGGCGGTTTAATATTAACTGCGGAAGAAAAGGAAAAAGGTGTAATTCTTATAGATACAGGTGCGGGTATAACCGATATTACGGTCATCAAAGATAACAATCTGCTATTCTATAATTCGGTACCGATTGGTGGAGAACATATAACAAACGATTTATCGATTGTGCTGAAAACTTCTTACAATGAAGCTGAAGCGGTAAAAAAGCAATACAATCTTGCAATGTCTTCAATGATAGAAAATGACGAAGAAGTTCTGCTCGGAGGGCAGGAACTTTTTTCTAAAAGAATAGTCAATATTTCTGATATTGTGGAAGTAATTGAAGCAAGAGTCAATGAAATTTTCGAACTTTCCAAAAAGAAAATTGAAGATTCTGAAATAGAAATCGACGAAAAATGGATGCTTGTACTTTCGGGTCAGGGTGTTACTGAATTTCAAGGGGCTTTGGAGGTTGCAAAAGAAATTTTTGGAACAAGGGTCAGGATTAATAAAAAAAGAGTCAGCGACACTGTTAATTCGAGTTTCAATACAGCTGTCGGGATTATCAAATATGTGTCGGAGCTAAGAAGAAAAAAGAGCGTTGAGATACCTGCAATAAGGGGACACAGAGCCAAAAGAAGAAGAAGTCTCTGGAAAAAAATCAGGGGATTGTTTAATAAATAATTTCTATAATTTAAAGATATACAATATTAAAAATAAAGTTTATAATGGATGTGTATATTATTTAAAAAGTCAATATTTTAAATTTACATATGAAACTAATGAAGAGTAAAGGGGGATTTTAAATTGCTTGAATTTGATAATGATATGGAACAATTTGCCCAGATTAAAGTAGTGGGAGTTGGCGGCGGAGGCAATAACGCTGTTAACAGAATGATAACAGCAGGCCTCAGAGGTGTTGAATTTATCGCAATTAATACCGACAAACAAGCGTTATTTCTATCTAAAGCAAATACTAAAATCCAAATCGGGGACAAACTTACCAAAGGACTTGGAGCCGGTGCCGACCCTGAAATCGGAGAGAAGGCAGCAACTGAAAGCAGAGACGAAATAGAACAGGCTATCAAAGGCGCCGATATGGTTTTCATTACCGCAGGAATGGGCGGCGGAACGGGAACGGGGGCGACTCCTATAGTTGCCGAAGTTGCAAGAAACATGGGGATACTTACGGTTGGTGTCGTCACCAAACCTTTTAAATTTGAAGGAACAAGAAGAATGCAATACGCAGAAATCGGTGTTAGAAATCTTAAGGAATCTGTTGATACTTTGGTTACAATTCCGAACGACAGGTTGCTGCAGATTGCAGAAAAGAAAACGTCAATCGTTGATGCTTTCAAGACAGCGGATGAAGTTTTAAAACAGGGTGTTCAGGGTATTTCGGATCTTATAGCTGTACCCGGACTGATTAATCTTGATTTTGCCGACGTAAAAACTATTATGCTTGATACAGGTCTTGCACACATGGGAATCGGACGTTCTTCGGGCGACAATAAAGCTGAAGAATCGGCAAAACAGGCAATTGAAAGTCCGCTTCTGGAAACATCAATACAGGGAGCAACCGGTGTTCTTGTAAATATAACCGGCGGGGAGGACCTCGGATTACTTGATGTGAACACTGCGGTCGAAATGATTCAAAAGTACGCGGATCCTGATGCAAACATTATATTTGGTGCTTCGATTGATGATGGTTTAAAGGATGAGATGATTATCACGGTCATTGCTACCGGATTTGAAAACGGACCTTCAATCAGGAAGATTGAAAAAATAGCTGAAAAATTAAGGGAAGACACCGAAAAAATATTATTTGATACGGAAAAAACAGAGACTGCAATTGAAGATATTAATATTGAAGGGGAAGATGAAGCAACTGTTGAGAATGAAAGTGATGAAATTGATATTCCGACATTTTTAAGAAGAAACAGGTTTAAATAAAAGCAAATAAATATTTAAAATAGATAAAAACCACTCGAAATCAGTGGTTTTTATTATAACAAAAGAGATTATCGAACAAATGGAGTGGAGGAACTATCATGAAGTGTCCTTACTGTGGATTTGAAGACGATAAGGTAATAGACTCAAGGCCGACCGAAGAAGGATCAGAAGTCAGAAGACGCCGTGAATGTACAAACTGTACAAAGAGATTTACCACCTATGAAAAAGTTGAAAGTATTCCGCTTATGGTTGTCAAGAAAGACAAAACAAGACAGACATTCAACAGGGACAAACTTTTGGACGGTTTGCTGAGAGCTTGTGAGAAGAGACCTGTGTCAGTCGCAGATCTTGAAAAACTCGTTGAGGAAGTTGAAAGCCAGATATACAATTCCCTTGAACGCGAGATTACTTCCAAAAGAATCGGTGAGCTTGTTTTAATGAAGCTCAAGAAAATGGACGAGGTTGCATATATAAGATTTGCTTCGGTTTACAGAGACTTCAAGGACATCAACTCTTTTATGGATGAACTTGTTAAATTGATGAAAGGCAAATGAAGTAAGGTTTGATAGAAAAAATTATCTTAAGCCGGAAACCCGGCTTATTTTTTTACGCAAATTTCAGTCTGTACAAATATGACAATATATGGTAATATTTTACTGTTCGATAAAAAGCAAAGGGGCAGAATATGCTGTCAAAGGTTAAAAGCTGCGGTCTTATTGGAATTGACGGATATGTGATTGAGGTTGAGACCGATATTTCAAGCGGCATACCGGCTGTTGATATCGTAGGTCTAGGAGATATTGCTGTCAGGGAATCAAGAGAGAGAGTCAAGTCTGCGATAAAAAACAGCGGTTTTGAATTTCCGACGAGGAAAATAACGATAAATCTTGCTCCGGCAAATATGCGGAAAGAAGGCTCGTCGCTTGATTTACCGATTGCTATGGGGATTCTGGCAGCCTCAGGGCAAATCGATATTACGCATATTGATGAGTATATATTTTTGGGAGAATTGTCTCTGGATGGTTCAGTAAAGTCCGTAAACGGTGTATTATCAATGGCATTGTGTGCGAATGAACACGGAATAAAGTCTGTCGTACTTCCGCATGAGAATGCAGATGAGGCGGCAATAGTCAGGGAAATTGAAGTTTTGCCAATCAATAATTTAACAGAAATCGCACAACATATAAACGGATTGAAGAAACTAAATATTCATACTGTTAATATTGAAGCAATTATGAACGAGACCGGAATATTCAATATTGATTTTGCGGATGTTAAGGGACAAACTAACGTAAAAAGGGCGCTTGAAGTCGCTGCCGCAGGAGCTCACAACTGCATAATGATCGGGAGCCCGGGATCCGGGAAATCTATGATAGCAAAACGATTGCCGGGAATTCTCCCGTCTATGACATTTGAAGAAGCAATAGAGGTTACAAAGATACACAGTATATCCGGTAAATTGCCCGGAAGAACATCGCTTATGACAACGAGACCTTTTAGAAGCCCGCATCATACAATTTCAGATATTTCGCTGATCGGAGGAGGCAGGATACCGAAACCGGGGGAGATAAGTCTCGCTAATTACGGAGTTCTGTTTTTGGATGAAGTTCCCGAATTTTCAAAGGAAGCGCTTGAAGTTTTGAGACAGCCTCTTGAGGATGGAATTGTAACTGTTTCGAGGATTAATTCGAGCATCAGGTATCCGGCAAAGACCATGCTTGTGCTTGCTGCGAATCCCTGCAGATGCGGAAATTATCTTGACCCGGATAAATTATGTACCTGTACATCGAGACAAGTGCAGCAGTACATGGGAAAGATTAGCGGGCCGCTTTTAGACCGACTCGACATTCATATCGAGGTTTCTTCTGTTAAATTCAATGAGCTTCAGAATATAAAAGCGGAAGAAAATTCAAAATCTATTCGTGAAAGGGTGAACAAAGCAAGAAACATCCAGATTAACAGATATAAAGGTCTGAATATTTATGCTAATTCACAGCTTGAACCCTCAATGTTAAATAAATTCTGTCGCATTGATGACAAATCAAGGGGGCTTTTAAGAAGCGCATTCGAAAAACTTGGATTGAGTGCGAGGGCACATAGCAGGATATTAAAGGTTTCGAGGACAATTGCCGATATTGATGGGAGCGAGGAAATCAAACTCGTGCATATAGCCGAGGCAATTCAGTACAGGAGCCTTGACAGAAGGTTTATCGAAAAATGAAAACCGTACCCGAAAGAATGGAAACTGGAGATGATGATGGACGATAAAGATTTATATTGGATTTGGCTCAGCTTGCTTCCGAAGATAGGACCCAGAAGGTATTCTGAGCTATTGCGGGAATTCAAAAAGCCGAATAATATTTGGACGGCTTCGAAGGAAGAACTATGCAATGTAAACTACATCAATTCTGCGCTTGCGGACATAATTTTGGATGAAAAATATAAAAATGACGCCAATTATGCAATTGAAAATATTATTAAAAACGAAATTGATACTGTATGTATGGATGATGCAGATTATCCGGAATATCTAAAATGCATCATTGATCCGCCGTTGGTTTTATACGTGAAAGGCAAGTTGAAAAGCGACGAGAAATGTATTGCCATTGTTGGTTCGAGACGCGCATCCAGCTATGGAATCCGAATGGCGGATAAAATTGCTTATGACCTTTCCTGCTCAGGGCTTACTGTTGTGAGCGGGATGGCATCGGGAATCGATTCGGCTGCCCATAATGCAGCGTTGCGCAGAGGCAACAGAACTATCGGCATAATGGGCTGCGGACTTGATATTGTGTATCCGTATGAGAACAGAGGTCTTATGAAAAATATTATCAGCAGCGGTGCGGCAGTCTCTGAATTTTTACCCGGTACTCCGCCTCTTCCTCAGCATTTTCCTATGAGAAACAGAATAATTAGCGGTATGTCCCTGGGTGTGGTAATTGTTGAAGCAAATGAAAAAAGCGGTTCGCTGATAACCGCCAATTACGCGTTGGAACAGGGCCGGGAAGTATATGCGATACCGGGGAATCTGAGCTCGCGTAACAGCCTTGGTACAAACAAATTAATAAGAGAAGGTGCAAAAATTGTCACAAATATCGAAGATATATTGGAAGAGATGCGATTTGATGATATAGTCAATGTAGACAGAAATATTGAATATAGAGAGAATAGCCAAAACAATATGTTTTCAGGACTGGATGAAAATGAAAGAAAAATTGCAAATGAGCTTTATATTGAACCTTTGCATATTGATAAGCTGACAGAAAAAACAGGTCTTTCGATGCAGGTAATTAATGCATATTTGGTAACGATGGAACTCAAAAGACTCGTAAGACAATCCCCCGGGAAGATTTTCGAATTGAATGATACATAACCTATAATTTGCAATTAACAAAAAATGTGTTAATATAATAAATATTATTATGGGGTCATATTTGAACGGAGGAATTAGATGGCAAAATACTTAGTGATTGTTGAGTCCCCGGCCAAGGCTAAAACTATTGGCAGATTTCTCGGTAAGGATTATCACATCGAAGCTTCAATCGGTCATATCCGGGACTTGCCAAAGAGCCAGATCGGCGTTGACATAGAAAATGATTTTGAACCAAAATATATTTCAATCAGAGGCAAAGGCGATATAATTGCAAAACTCAAGAAAAATGCAAAGGTCTCTGACAAAGTATTCTTAGCAACTGACCCTGATCGCGAAGGCGAGGCTATATCTTGGCATTTGACAAAGCTGCTTAATATTGACGAAAAAAATAAATGCAGGATTTCATTCAATGAAATCACAAAAACTGCAGTCAAGGGCGCAATAAAATCACCGAGACAAATCGATATGGACCTTGTTGACGCACAACAGGCAAGAAGGGTTTTAGACAGAATTGTTGGGTACAAAATCAGCCCGCTGCTTTGGCGAAAAGTCAGAAAAGGCTTGAGCGCAGGAAGGGTACAGTCTGTGGCCACAAGGATTATTTGTGACCGGGAAGAAGAAATTGATTCATTTGTCGAAGAAGAATATTGGTCTATAATTTCAAAGCTCTCAAAACACTCGCAAAAAGCAGTGTTCGATGCTAAATTTTACGGCAATGAGAAAGAAAAAATCGAGTTGAAGAATAAAGAGCAAACCGATAAAATACTAAATGATATCGAAGATGCCGAATATAAAGTTAAAAAGGTTAAGATCGGCGAAAAGAAAAGAGTGCCGGCTCCGCCGTTTACAACCAGCACACTGCAGCAGGAAGCGGCAAGGAAACTCGGATTTACAACAAAGAAGACTATGATTGTTTCGCAGCAGTTGTACGAAGGCGTAAACATAAAAGGAACAGGCGCGGTTGGTCTTGTTACATATATTCGTACCGATTCGGTCAGAATATCCACCGAAGCTCAAATCGAAGCAAAAAATTATATTATCGGAAAATTTGGTGAAAATTATCTTTCGCAGGGATTCAGAAATTTCAAAAACAAATCAGCATCGCAGGATGCGCATGAGGCGATAAGACCGACTCATATCACGATGACACCGGTATCAATAAAAGCATCTCTTTCCAACGAACAATTTAAATTGTATAAATTGATTTGGGATAGATTCGTCGCAAGCCAGATGGCTATTGCTGTTTACGATACTGTTGCGGTTGATTTGGATGCCAAAGGATATTTATTTAAAGCATCAGGTTCAAATGTTAAATTTGATGGGTTTATGGCAGTATATATTGAAGGACAGGACGACAACGGTGCTGAAAAAGAATCAAAGCTTCCGATTCTTACTGAGGCTGAAATCCTTGATTTCAAAGACACAGAAGCAAAGCAGCATTTTACGCAGCCTCCGCTGAGGTATACGGAAGCGACCCTTGTAAAATTGATGGAGGAAAAAGGTATAGGTAGACCGAGCACATATTCTCCGACTATTACGACAATTCTTGCAAGAGGTTACGTTGAGAAAGAGAAGAAGTTTTTATTCCCGACGGAGTTAGGTAAAATTGTTACAGATATAATGAAAAACCATTTTGCCGATGTTGTTGATTTGCAATTTACTGCGCTGATGGAGAAGAAGCTCGATGATGTCGAAGAAGGCAAAAAGCAATGGAAGGAAGTAATTCGTGAATTTTACGGACCATTCGCCGAGGTTTTAAACCTTGCTGAAGAAAAAATCGGGCATATTCAATTAGTAGATGAAGTCACAGATATTATATGTGAAAAATGCGGAAGAAATATGGTTATTAAAAACGGAAGATTCGGTAAATTCCTTGCATGTCCGGGATTTCCGGATTGCAGAAATACGAAAGCAATTGTTGAGGAAGCCGGAGTCAACTGCCCGAAATGCGGTGGGAAAGTTTTAATCAAAAAAACCAAGAAGAAGAGAAAATATCTGGGGTGCGAGAAGAATCCAACCTGTACCTTCATGTCCTGGGACTCGGCATTAAAGGAAAATTGTCCTGTATGCGGAAACTTTTTGTTGAAAAAATTATCGAATAAAAAAGCAATAATCAAATGCAGCAACGATGAATGCGAATATCAAAGATAAAAGTCTTAATAATAGGTTATAATGGTTATTAGGGGGGTTGTAATGGACAAAAAAATTCTTATTGTTGACGATGCACCATTTATGCGAAGGATGATCCGGGATATATTGGAGAAGAATGATTTTGAAGTAATCGGCGAATCCGAAGACGGGGAAGTTGCAGTTAGAATGTATAATGATTTACACCCCGATTTAGTTATAATGGATATCACCATGCCAAAGATGGACGGAATAACAGCAGTCAGAGAAATAATGAAGACAGACAGCAATGCGAAAATTATCATTTGCTCCGCAATCGGGCAGCAACCCATGGTTATTGAGTCGATTCTGGCAGGAGCCAAGGATTTTATAGTTAAACCTTTTGAAGCAGTCAGAGTTGTTGAATCAATAAATTATGTTCTTGAAAACAAAAGACACTAAAGAATTTTAATTATGTAACAAAGGATTGGTTCGCCAAATGGGAAACAACAGCGAGTTGATAAACGTATTGATAGTTGATGATTCGTCACTCATGAGGATGATAATCTCTGATGTTTTAAACAGTGATGCTCGAATCAAAGTTATCGGCACTGCCCGAAATGGAGAAGAAGCAATCCAAATGGCGAAGGATTTGAATCCGGACGTCATCACGCTCGATATTGAAATGCCTGTAATGGACGGATTTACAGCATTAAAGGAAATTCTAAAGACTAAATTCATTCCAGTACTGATGTTAAGCGGCATTGCGGAAAAAGAAGCTGATGTAACCATAAAAGCTCTTGAGCATGGGGCTTTTGACTTTATTTCAAAACCTAAGAATGTTTTCGACCTTTCAAATGAAAAAATTAAAAACGACTTTATTGAAAGAATAGTAATTGCAAAAAATGCTGTTTTTCATGAAATCAAAAAGAAACCGACCCAAATTTCAATTCTAAAAAAAGACATTAAAAAAAGCGAAAATCTAAAAAGTATCGTTGTCATCGGAGCTTCAACAGGAGGACCCAAATCACTAAAACAGATTATTCAGGCGATTCCCGGGGAGATTCCGGCAGCATTTTTAATAGTACAGCACATGCCAAAAGGATTTACAAAATCCCTTTCGGAACGGCTTGATTTTGAAAGTTTGATTTCTGTTAAAGAAGCCGGTGACGGAGACGAGATTAAAGCCGGCTTTGCCTACGTTGCACCGGGCGATTATCAAATGCTGATAAAAAAGGATGAAAATGATAAATTAGTAATTGAAATAACCGATGACCCACCGCAAAGAGGACACAGACCGTCAGTAAATGTAACCCTGAAATCACTTTTTGATACCGGGTTTAAGAATATTGTGACCGTAATAATGACGGGTATGGGAAGCGACGGAAGCGAAGGAATAAAAACAATAAAACAAAAAAACAGAGGATTTATCATTGCACAGGATGAAAAATCATCAATAGTGTTTGGAATGCCAAAAGCCGCAATAAGTACGGGTTTTGTTGACAAAATTATACCGCTCGATCTTATTGCAAAAGAAATAACTGATGTCGTGGAGGTGCAGTCTTAATGGATATGAGTCAGTATCTGGAGGTTTTTACAGAAGAATCGAAGGAATATCTTCAAAATCTAAATAAGTGCCTGTTAAGTCTCGAAAAAAATCCGCATGACGCATCGACGATAAACGAGATATTCAGAGCCGCACATACGATTAAAGGCATGTCCGGGACTATGGGCTTTACGCGGATGGCGAAGCTAACACATGATATGGAAAGTGTTTTAAGCAGCCTGAGAAATAATGAGATTGAAGTTTCGTCAAATCTTATTGATTTAATGTTTAAATGTCTTGATGCTTTGGAAGATTATTTGGACAAAATTTCGAAAACAGGCAATGAAGGAACGAATGAGTACAAGGAAACAATAGATGCTCTCAATTCATTTATAAAATCAGAGAAGGAAATTGTTCCGGCAAAACAAACCCGGGAAACTCAAACAAAGAAGGATACCGTGATTTCGGGATCCGAGCTGGCCGAACTTGAAACTTTAGCGATAGAAAAAGCAACCGAGAAGAACCTTAATGCCTATAAAATTCATATTACGTTAAACAAGGACTGCTTGCTTAAAAGCGCAAGAGCATTTGTGATATTTCAATTATTAGAAAGATTTTCAGATATAGTTGAGACCGAGCCAAGAATAACAGACATTGAAAATGAAAAATTCGATCATGATTTTATTGTTTTTATTGTGTCAGACAGGGACGGAAAACTATTTAGTGATGAATTGAAACTAATTTACGACATTGAAAAAATTACTGTCGAAAAGCTTATGGGATGCGGTTATTCCAATCAAAAGGGCGCAGCTTCCGTAACTGATACAATAGGAAAAAAGAAACCGGCAATCGTTAAAACTGCCAGAATAGAAGTCGACAAACTGGATAATCTGATGAACCTTGTCGGAGAACTGATTATAACAAAGACAAGACTGCAGGGTTACGAAACTGCCAATAAGAGCAAGGATTACAGAGATACAATAGAATATCTCGAAAAAATATCGGCTCAGTTAAACGACGCCGTCATGAAGGTGAGAATGGTACCTGTGGAGACTGTGTTTAGCAGATTTCCGCGAATGATAAGAGATGTTTCAAGGGAGCTTGGAAAAGAGATAATTTTTACGACCTTCGGAGAAGAAACTGAGTTGGACAGAATGGTTGTGGATGAAATAGGTGATCCATTGATGCATCTTGTCAGAAATGCAGCCGATCACGGAATTGAAACTCCGGACATCAGGCTGAAAACCGGGAAAACAAAAGAAGGGCATATAAACTTAAAGGCATATCGCGACGGAAATAATGTCGTCATTGAAATTGAGGATGACGGAATGGGTATCAATCTAAAAAAGGCAAGGGAAAAAGCAGTTAAAAAAGGTTTGATTAATGAAAAGAATTCAAAAAATCTATCTGAAAAAGATATAATCGACTTCATTTTTCTCCCCAATTTCAGCACATCCGCAAATGTAACAGGCATGTCCGGAAGAGGTGTAGGTCTGGATGTCGTGAAAACAAAGGTTGAATCATTAAACGGAAATGTTGAAGTGCAGACTGCCGAAGGCGTTGGATGCAAATTCATTATAAGACTTCCGATGACTCTTTCAATTATACAGGCACTTCTTGTCTATGTTGGCGATGAAAAATATGCCATCCCAATAAATTCAATATACTCATTAGAAAGAATACCTGTTGAAGAAATAAAGACGGTTCAGAAAAATGAGTCAATGATGTTAAGAAAATTAGAGATTCCGTTGGTCAGACTTGACAAGATTCTCAAAGTGACAGGACAAAAAAACATAAAAAAGAAGATAACCATCGTTGTCGTAAACAGAAACGAAAAACTAATGGGTCTTGTAGTGGACGGGCTTATCGGGCAATATGAAATGGTTATAAAATCCATGGGTAAACTTTTAAAGAATGTAAATATTGCTGCAGGCGCTACTATTTTGGGCGATGGAACTGTTGCGTTAATACTTGACGTTAATTCTATCAAATAGAAGGAGACGATTATTCATGGCAGATAAGAAAAAAATAGAAAGCAAATATATAATTTTTAATTTAGGCCAAGAAGAATTTGGAATAGAGATTAAAAAAGTAATCGAATTGCAGGAATTGTTTAATATTACACGAGTCCCGAAAACTCCGGACTATCTGAAGGGAGTGATTAATTTAAGGGGAGAAATAATCCCGATCATAGATCTGAGGAAAAGACTAAACTTGGAAAGTATTCAGAATACCGAGGATACAAGGATAATTATTCTTGATATGAAAGAAATAGTTGCGGGAATAATTGTTGATTCATCAAGCGAGGTATTGAGTATCGACAAGGGTTATTCGGAGAACGTGGCGAATTTCACAAGCAAGGTTTCGACGGAACTCGTACTCGGAATTATTAAAGTCAAAAAAAGAAACATAATAATATTAGATTTTGAAAAGGTAATAACAATATGATGTCAGGAGGGCATTCGAATTGACACAAATCGACGATTTAAGCCAAAAACAGATCGATATACTACGTGAAATAGGTACCATTGGTTCAGGAAACGCCGCAACATCTTTGTCGAAATTGATTAACAAAGAAGTAGTAATGAATGTTCCAAAAGTAAATATCCTTAAATTCGATAAGGTAAACGAAATACTGGGGGATCCGGAAGCTCCTCTGATCGGTATATTGTTCACACTAAATGTCGATTTGAAGGGGTGCATAATGATCACTCTCAAACTTGATGCAGCGAGATCATTGGTAGAAATGCTTTTCAACAAAAAAGTCAGTAAGGATCATAAATTAACAGAGGATGAACTTTCCGCACTAAAAGAGATTGGCAATATCCTGGCAGGTTCTTACCTTTCGGCAATTTCGTATCTTACGAAATTTGAAATAATTCATTCAGTGCCGGATATAGCAATTGATATGGCGGGCTCCATATTGAGTGTCCCGGCAATTCAATTCGGAAAAATCGGAGATTCAACCATTTACATCGAAACAGAGTTTTACGAAGGCAAGAAGAAGGTTGTTGGGGACTTTTTCCTAATACCCGATATTGATTCGTTTGACAAGCTATTTAAGACATTAGAGGTAATGATTTAATGAAAAAGGTTATAAAGGTTGGGATGGCAGATTTACAAGTTGCATGCAGCAATTGCGTTTTAACGACATACGGACTGGGCTCCTGCGTCGGTGTTGCTTTGTATGACCATCAGAAAAAAATAATAGGACTTGCACATATAATGCTGCCTTCGAGCAAAAAAGCAAAAAATAAATCGAATGCCGCAAAGTTTGTTGACACTGCTGTTGACAAGCTTCTTAAAGAGATGATAAATATAGGTGCTTCCAGGGAGAGAGTAACAGCAAAATTAGTTGGAGGTTCGCAAATGTTCTCCTCTGCATATCTGTGCGATATCTCAAAAATCGGACATAACAACGTGCTCTCTGCGAAGAAGAAGCTTGAAGACCTTGATATAACTGTTGTTTCAGAGGACACCGGCGGCAACTACGGCCGTACTTTAGAGTTTAATTCGGATGACGGCAATCTTATTGTGAAAACCATTGAACACGGGATAAAGCAAATATAAGCCCCGCACAATATAAGCGTCGCACCTGAATTGAAATATGGTATATGGATATTGTAGGCTATAAGAATTAAAACATAAATGCACATTAGTTTCCGGTGTTTTTTTATTTAGCCAGACAACGGATTTTGGTCCGTCATATTGCTAAAATTATTGCTAAATTATTTTCCATTATATGTTTACTAAGTATAAAGAAAATGATAAAATCCTATCATAACTATTTAATTGTTATAGCTGAAAGAGAGAAGAGGCTTTAAGAAAGTTAAGTAAATATTATTGCGGAGGGCTAATTTTTGAGAAATTTGCGGGATGTATTTTACATTAATTCATTTCCTGAAAAGAATGAAGTTGTCTATTATGGATTGGAATTTAAGGAATTTCTTAAACTAATTCCGCATGAGATTGACAATATATTAATATTAAAAGGACTTTCGAGCAACGATTACAGTAATAAATATCTTCTACAGGTTGCTGATAAAGAAGGCATTAATCGAATGATAAGCGCAGATCCATACAATTGGGGGGATTTCTGCTGGGTTGATTGTAAAACCATAGAAAGTGTGGACAGCCTTACGCCTTCTGAAGTTGCAGAACTTTTATATCTTGGACATATGCTTTTACCGTTAAATAGTGCGTTCTTTGAGAAATTACAGAACAGATATGCTTATTTAGCTCATGATGACGGTTGGTTCTGCAGACTTTATTGCCGAGAATTTGATGAATTTGGCGAGATAATATCAAATAAAATTGTAAGAATGGCAACAAAAACGAAGCGTAGTAAGATTAGTCAAATGAATTCTGAATTAGAAAGGCAGCTACTTTCATTTGCCGAGGATGGACTATTGATAGATTTTTCCGACATCGAACAAGATGAAAACGGGATTGGCATACATATTTTTAAAATCGGCAAGTTTCTTAATATGGACGATATGTACAACAATTTGGAAAGACATAAAGCCAAAGCCAGTTATTCTGCGACTATAGTTTATAAGTTTTACAATAAGAAATGGTCAATTAAGTTGTAATGATAACAAAACAATGAAAGAGTTTTGTGAATTGGTTTGCGTAATGTCGGACGGCATTGTCGTTTCTCCTTGCGGTGCCTGCAGAGAATATTTGATGCAATTAGATAAGGATATCCCTGATATTGAGATTTTAACTGACAACGAAACAAAAAAAATAGTTAAATTGAAAGATTTATTGCCGGATTGGTGGGGGAGGCAAAACAAATGACAGAAGTATATCTTATCCTAGCTTCAGATACTGATGCGGAAGCACTTCTAAGCATTCAAAAAAACGCATTTTTACCTTTATTTGAAAGCTATCAGGATGGCAATCTTAATCCTTATTCCGAAACGCTTGAGCAAATGAAGCAACACATCAATGAGGGATATTTCTATAAAATTATGTTAAATGATTGCTTGGTGGGCGGAATTATGGCCCGTGAATTAGAAAAAGATATGTGGAAGTTGAGAATCATATTTATTGAGCAAGAGTTTCAGGGAAAAGGCATAGCTCAGACGGCTATAGGTTTGATGGAAAAAATCCATTCAGATGTTAACGAATGGGTATTGGATACTCCTCATGACCTTTATAAGAACCACCACATATATGAAAAGTGTGGTTATGTGAGGACAAGTGAAATAACACCTGTTAATGAAAGATTGGCACTGATACATTATAGGAAGAAGAGATAAAAGCAGATGTCAAGAAAACTCGAAGAAATGAACGTAGATGAGCTTGGTAAACTTTTTCCGATAATCATAACGGAGCATAATCCGGAATGGAAAAAGCTTTATGAACTAGAGAAAATAAAAATTGAAGATGTCGTTGGTGAAAACATCATTCGGATAAGCCATTATGGGAGCACTGCGGTGCCAGGTTTACCTGCAAAGCCTACAGTAGATATTTTAATAGAAATTTCAAATGAAACTGATATTGATGATTTTATTTTAAAAATCGAAAGTATCGGTTATCATTACAGCCTGCAGCCTAAAAATCCTGCTCCCCATATGATGTTTATGAAAGGATATTCGCAAAATGGCTTTGAAGGACAAACATTTCATGTCCATGTCCGCTATAACGGAGATTGGGATGAGATATACTTTAGGGATTATCTTATTCTGCATGAAGAAGTTGCAAAAGAGTATGGGATTTTAAAGTTTGAACTGAAGGATAGATTTGAAAATGACAGGGAAGCCTATACACAAGGCAAAACCGAATTTATCGAAAGGGTAACTTTTCTGGCACGAAAAGAATTGAAAAAACAATAGAAGCAGTTAACTTATTGCTTGATTTGAAGCGTTCTGTATGTTAATATAAAAAAGCAAATTAAATATGGGGATGTGGTGAAATTGGCAGACGCAACGGACTCAAAAACCAATGACATTTGGCCATACACAACCCTTGAAACCCGCTCATATCAAACGATTACGGGTTTTGATATTTTTGAAAATCGACAAAATACCGCATTTTTACCGCATTAAACTTTTTGAGATGAAAAAGAAATTAAATATGGGGATGTGGTGAAATTGGCAGACGCAATGGACTCAAAATCCATCGGTCGAAAGATCATGCCGGTTCGACTCCGGCCATCCCCACCACTTTGCGGGTTTTCGAACTAAATAAACATGTAAAGAAAATAGCCCTTTATTACCGCTAAACCGTTGTCTTTTGACAGCGGTGTTTTTTTAATTTGAATAACTAAACGGAGTTAGAATCCTTTGTGTGTAAGGGTTATAATATAAAAAATGTATTGAAATGTAAATTAGTGATATAATAATATATACATATAGATTATAAAAATAATCATCAATAAATTGGGTAAGAATTAGAGAACGATTGGAGGAAAGCCCTATGAAAAAGATTTTATCCATGATGCTTTCGATAAGCATATTTTTTTCATTGTTTCCAATCACAAGTTATGCCTCGCCAAATTCGAATACGGCTTCGGTCCCGCAGTCAATACTATCATTTACTCCGCTACCTCCCTCTGTAACCCCCACACCCTCTGCTACTACGACCCCAACAATTCCCGCAGAGTTTCTTCATACATACAGCGATAAATATGGCGGGCTGATTATTACCAACTATTACCCGGGGAATGAATTCTTTGGACACATTGAGATTCCCAAGACTATTGAAGGCCAATTGGTGGTGGGCATCAAATCCGGAGCATTTAAACATGTAAATGAATGCTTTACAATGTCAATTCCATCATCAATCAAATATATCCAAGTGGGCACTTTTGACGATGAACACATACAAAATATTGATGTAGACAAAGCCAACCAATACTTTTCAAGCTATCAGGGAATTTTGTTCAACAAAACGAAAACAAAATTAATTTCATATCCCAATACAAAATCTGACTCTGAATATCAAATTGCGGCTTCCGTCGTTACAATCGGTTATAAAGCTTTTTCGAATTGCTCCAATCTGAAAAAAATATCGTCAAAAACGGGTTTGAAAACGATTGGCAACTATGCGTTCTCATCTTGCTCTGAATTGGTGTCTTTTCTGATTCCGACAACCGTTAGGTCAATTGGGTGTGGAGCATTTCAAAGTTGCCTGAAATTAACTGCCATTTCAATACCCGCAGGAGTGACTTCCATAAAAGCACGCACGTTTAGTAGCTGCTGGGCGCTTAGTAAAATTAGGTTTCCGTCAGGATTATACGAGATTGGCGATTTCGCTATGTCGGATTGCAAGAAACTAAGCCAGATAACATTGGCGTCGCACATAACCAGAATCGGTTCTGCTGCATTCCAATACTGCGTTAGCTTAAATAGTGTGATATTTAATAAAGGCGTTAAGACAATAGGGAATAAAGCATTTTACCACTGCGATAATCTGACATACATTGACCTGTATACAAGTACGATTTCAATCGGAAATGAAGCTTTTAAATTTTGCAAAAAATTGAAGGCAATAACATTTCCGACAAGCCTCAAAAGTATTGGTAATTCAGCATTTGAGGAATGTGAGTTATTAAAAAAAATAACGATACCTTCTAAAGTCGAAAAAATCGGAGAAATTGCCTTTAGACACTGTAATGAATTGAAAACCATAAATGTAAGCAGTAACAATAAATTTTATAAAAGCATAAACGGGGTCTTATTCAATAAAAGCCAGACTCAGCTCATTTTGTATCCTGTTGGAAAAACGTATAATTTTTATGAAATTCCAAATCGGGTCAAAAAACTTGCGACGTGCGCGTTTATGAACTGCACTTCATTGAAACGTATATGGATACCTAATGGTGTTGAAAGAATCGAGGGGTATGCTTTTGCAGATACGGGGTTTAAAACCGTTGTCATACCTGCCACTATGAAATTTATAGCAATAGGAGCATTCTATTCGACGGAATTAAAGGAAGCATATTTTTTAGGAAATGCGCCTGAATTGGAAACATATATTGAGCACATTCAACCTTTTATTAATAAATATCCTTTCAAATACGGGAATAATGGAACCCATCTCTTTTATATTGACGGTAAAGTCGGGTTCAGTGACCCTCACAATGGACAAACGTTCATTCCGGTCGATAGCATTGCTCTTAGTAAATCTTCCATTACATTAAAAGTCGGCCAGAATATTAAGATAACGCCCATAATATTGCCGGCAAATGCTACGAATACGGATATATATTGGCGTTCCAGCGACTCATCCATCGCGTCTACAACATCTTCCTCTGGCATTATAAAAGCTAAAAAAACTGGGGAAGCTGTGATAACACTTTACTCGGTTTACGGCAATGCAAAAATAAAACTTAAGGTTAAAATCATAAAAAATTAATCTTGATTGAAAAAAGTTTTGTTGAATATTAGTCCGAAACTTCATCATATACTTTGAATATCAACCATAATAAAAAAACCTGGACGATGAGCGCTCCGGGTTTCTATTAATTTAATCATTGTCCTTTCGATACTGGAACTATTCAAAATTAAAGCAACAATGTACCGCATTATATACCGCATAAACTATTATCAAATATAATTATATTATTGAGATGAACAATAACGTTGCAACTCGCCACTAAAGGGCTGGAATATCAAACATAACTCCAGTAAGGGTTTCAAGACTTGTTGCGTAAGGCTACAGAGCGGACTCAAAATCCTTCGGTCGAAAGATCATGTCGGTTCGACTCCGACCATCCCCACCAATGCTTTTGCGGGTTTTTGAACTGAATAAACATGGAAAGAAAATAGCCTTTTATTACCGCTATATCAAAGTCATTTGATAGCGGTAATTTTTTAATTTGAGAACTAAGCGGATTGAAAATCCGTCGGTAGCAATACCTTGTTAATTCGACTCCGACTATGCCCACCCAAATTAAATTACTGAGTAAATACCCTAGTTATTTTTTTATGATTTATTTAACTGATAGGGTTTTTATATAAAAATCGTATTGAAATGTAAGGGAATATGATATAGTTATATATGAAAATTTAGAATCTTTTTTTCAAATCGATTTTTTAAAAAATACAAAAGACAATATTTCACAGGGAAGACATATTAACTATTTAAATTTGTTTAATTTGGATTTGTTTATTAAGCGAATCACAAATTTAGGAGGACTCAAAGATGAATAATGGAACCATTGAAAAGAGTTTTTTATTTAGAGTTAATAAGAAAATATTTATGTATCTTTTGATTATACTGTTTTTTACGAATTTGATCGCTCCATGTAAAGCTTTAGCAACCGCTCAAAATGGTATTTATGCAAACGGGTTAAACGGTATTAATATAAATATTAATGCAGCACCTTATACCACATTTGCCACATATTCATACGGACAATACGCATACACATCGTCGGGATGTGCTTGGTTCGCTTCGGCTCGAGTAAACCAGCTTACAGGAGTAAATAATGTTATTTATGATGGTGCCAACTGGTACAACAATCAATATAGTAGGTATGGTTTTACGAAAGGACAAACAGTAAAGGCTAAGGCGTTGGCATGCTATCAGGGGCATGTACGTGTTGTTGAAATTGTGAATGGAGATACAGTGACAATCAGCGAAGGTGGTTACAATGTTGCTTCCTATGCGAGCTATGGCTATACAAGAATTGCGACAATGTCTATCGCAGCACTCCAAAGCGGAGGGTTTTTAGGGTATGTCTACATAGGAGATTTTTCAAATACGCCTCCATCAATTGCTTTAACTGCACTGCCATCTGTTTTAGGACCTCAGATAACAGTTGTCACGAATGGGACCAGAATATGGTATGCGCTTTTTGATAATGTCGGAAAAGCAATTGCGCTAAGTTTTGTTGATTCGCAAAGCAATACTTGGGATTTTTCAAAATGGTCGCTTGCAAAAGGTAAATACAAATTTGAAGCCCAAGCAAGTAGCAATGGTCTTAATAGTGAGACTAAAAGTTATACTTTTATTATAGGTGTATCAATAACTTTAACGGCGGTGCCATCTAAACTTGGGCCACAGATTTCAGTTAATACCGATGGGACCAGAATATGGTATGCGCTTTATGATAATGTCGGAAAAGCAATTGCGCTAAGTTTTGTTGATTCGCAAAGCAATACTTGGGATTTTTCAAAATGGTCGTTAACACCAGGGAAATATACATTTGAAGCTCAAGCAAGTCGTGATGGCGGAGACAGCGAAGTTAAATCTTATACATTTACAATTTTACAGCCAGTAAGTAGCGTAAAGTTAAACAAATCGAATCTTACGATAAAAAAGGGCAAAACTTACAAACTCATAGCATATATAAGTCCTTCAAACGCCAGCAATAAAAGAGTTACATGGAAAACAGGCAATTATAGAATTGCAAAGGTAAGTTCAACCGGCGTCGTCAAAGCAATTAAGAAGGGAATTGTTAATATTTATGTCTATACTGTTGACGGTAAAAAAACTGCTAAATGCAAAGTAACAATAAAATAAAATTAATAATCCACCTAGGGATTTTATTACGGAAGTTAAGATACTCTGGGTTACTGAAAAATCAGAAAATAGAAATCATTTAATTCTCAGAAAGAGGTAAACAATGAAAAAAAGAATTATAAGCGTATTTTTAGTAGTTGCAATATCTGTTTCCTTATTATTTGCAAATACGCACGTATATGCATATAGCACAGGAGATACTTATCCTGCAGTTTGGAAAAATACAGCAATGGATTCCTTAGTTGATAATTGGGGAATGTATAATCGTGAATGTACATCATTCGTTGCTTGGTGTCTTTCTTCTCGAAATGGATATGATATTGTGCATGGGAGTAAGGACTGGAACGCAAATCTTTGGGCGACTAGGGCAGGCGAATTGGGTAAAACAGTAGACATGAATCCAACAATTGGATCTGTATACTGGGAGGCTGGGGGGCATGTTGCCTGGGTTGAAACAGTAAATGGAGACACAGTTCATATCGAAGAATACAATTGGGGAGACGGGCTATTTCATGAAAGAGACGTAAACAAATATAATGCGAGTGGATATATACACTTTAAGGATATAAATGTACAACCTATTTCTGCACCAACATATGCAACTCTTGTAAGAGATAGTTATTTATATGAAGTTGGACAAACTGCTAAATTCACATTTTTTAGCGATACTGCCACTACTTATGCCATAACAATTGTAAATGGTGGCACACTTGTTGAGTCAAAAGAAATTCATAGTAACTCTTATCAAAGATCATTTTCTCAATCCGGAGAATATACTGCGTGGATTACCGCTTGGAATGGTTCGGGCAGCAAGGATAGTTTGATGGTCTATTTTAAAGTTGCAAATACTTCCCTGGCACCATCTTCTGCGAAGATTTCTCTCTCCGAAACAAGAGTTCTGCCCGGCGAAAATATAAGAATTAGATTTTCAGCTGAAAACACTGTGTATTATACTCTTGGCATTCAAAAAGTAGGTGGTAGTTTCACTGGGGTACCATGCAATTACTTGCCTTGGATTGATAAATCATTTTCTGAAGTCGGAGAATATGATGTGTATTTTACCTCTTGGAATAAAATTGGTAGTATTGATAGTTCACATGTTAGGTTTAAGGTTGTTGATACAAGCATACCCCCTTCATCAGCTGAGATTTCGGTAACAAAGCAAAGGGTATTAGTTGGAGAAGATGAAACTTTTAAATTTGATGCTAATAATACTGTATTTTTTACACTTGGAATTGACAAAGATGGAACAAGAATTGATTCAGCCAGTTGTAATAATATAAATTCAACTACAAGAAAATTTTCTGAACCGGGCAACTATTCTGTTTATTTTACAACATGGAATCAGTTTGGTTCAATCGATAGTAATCAGGTAAATTTTGTTGTATATGATAATAATATAGTACCGGCAAATGTAAACCTAAATAAGAATACGGCAAATCTTAATGTTAGCCAGACATTGCAATTAACAACGACGGTGGCTCCATCATATGCAGGTAACATTGGTATCACATGGAAATCAAGTGACGCTAAGATTGCAATGATTTCCTCAACTGGTAAAGTGACTGCAAAAGGACGAGGAATAGCCAATATAACTGCAACAACAATTAGCGGAGGCAAAACTGCAACCTGCAGAGTAACGGTTACACAACCAGTAAAAAGCGTAAAACTAAACAAGACTGGTATAACGATAAAAAATGGCAAAACATACAAATTAATACCAACCATTAATCCTTCGAATGCAAATAATAAGAGAGTTACTTGGAAATCAGGGAACAAAAGTATTGCAACCGTTAGCTCAAAGGGAATTGTTAAAGGGATTAAGAAGGGAACGACATATATTTATGTATATACGGTTGATGGAAAGAAAAGTGCTAAATGCAAAGTCGCAATAAAGTAGATGGAACTGAAAATAAACAAAATCTATTGTTAAAGAGAACCTCGGATTAAATTTGCACTAGTAAGATAAAAGTAGACACTATCAAAAAAGATAGAGTCTACTTTTCTTTTGGTATAATAAAAATGAGGAGATGAAAAAATGGCAAGCAAGGGGCAAAAATTCAGGAATTGGAGCAAAGAAGAGAAACTGAGGATTGTAAAAAGGCATCTAGAAGAACATGTTTCTGTTAAAACGCTTAAAATGAAGAAAAAGCAAACCATAGCTTAATCTGCAAATGGGTAAAACGCTATATTGATTTAGGCGAAATTGGATTAGAACAAAAGAGTAAGGGAAATCGATTTGCAGCATTACACATTAGTAAGAACCTTACGGAAGAGGAGCGGCTTCGTTTAATAATTGCAAAGCAGGAAGTTGAAATAGAGCGGTTAAAAAAGGGTATTCGGTGAAAGGAGCTGGTGTAAGCAAGGAATACGTTATTTTAAAAGATGCGAATACGAAATTGTGGAAACCTTAAAAAGAAAATATACCATAAAATTTCCTTGTGATTTAATGAGTCTAAATCGTTCCGGGTATTACAAATGGACATCTCGGAAAGATAAGCCAAATCGGTATGAGTAAGACCGCATATCACTTACAAAACTTCTTGAAGAAGAGCATATAAAACATAAAACAAAAGGTTATCATAACCTCGCAAAAGCAATTAAAATCAAAACGGGATGGATTTTTTCGGATAACCTTGCTCACAAATGCTGCAAACTCGCGGGTATCAAATCAAAAGTGAAGAAGATAGGTGCAAATAGTATCAAAATATCGTGGAGTAAATCGACCGGCGCTACCGAATACAAATTATACCGTTTAAAATCCGCCAAAACACAGTATTCTTATATTGCAAATACTAAATCATTGAGTTTCACCAATAAAGGCCTTAAAGACGGCCAGATCTACTATTACAAAGTTAGAGCATATCGGATAAATGCCAAAAGTGTAGAGGTTAGCAACTATTCATTGACAACTTCAACAATATGAATAATATTTCACAATTCCGGGAATCATGAGTTTTTTGCAATTCCATGAACTCGTTACCCAAAATGGCGAAATGCAGGATAGGTAATAAAATATTGCAAAAATATACAAAAAAGCATTGCATTAATTTTATACCTGTGTTAAAATCATGATAATTGAATCGGCAGGCATTGGGACATAATGTTTGCGGAAGTGAGCGGAACGCACTCGTCGAAGAGTATAATCTTCGTGAAGGAGTGTGTTTTTTTATATAGTTTTTTGCAGACTGACAGTAATTGAACAAACGGAGCATGAACAAAAAATGGAACAATTATTACTACGGATTGCAAAAACTATAAAAAGGTTCTACATAAAAAAGAGAAGGAGGTGACATTATGCATACACAAGCAGAAATAAAGCCGGCTGCTAAAAGTAAATTTGTTTCAATTATGATTCTTTTTATGACTTCAGTCGCAATTACAATGCTGGGTGCTTCGCTGACAGTTTATAGCATAATCTGCGGGGTCAGTTTTACGGTTTTAAATAACTCTGTTCCCGGTGCTGTTTTCGGAGTGGTTATTCTATTTTTGGGAATAAGATATTTTTTGGCGGTACGAAAATTGAAGATTGAAGTTTACAAAACATCATCAAAGTTTTCATGGAGCAACTTTAAAAGAGAAAAAAAGAAATGAGTTCTAACTGCTTTTAAACTACAGGCTTATCAAATAATTAAAAGAGGTGGTTTTATGAAAAAAACAAGAAAAATTTTTAAAATCCTTGTAATGTTTGGCATAATAACGACAATTATTATTTTAACGACATCATTGGTATCGGCAGCGTCGTCGGTTGCTGACCCCACGGGCGCTTCGATGGCTGTTCCTCAGGGAAGCGAGACGTTGAAAGATGTTGCATCGACAGCGAACAAAGCAATGTTCGCTTCAAATTATGTGTGGATAATGATTTGCGGTTTCATGGTGTTTTTCTTTCAATGCGGATTTGCCATGGTTGAAACCGGTTTCTGCCGGGCGAAGAATGCGGCGCATACTATTACAATGAATTTTATGGTATTCCTTGTCGGAGCAATAGGATACTTTCTAATTGGATTCGCACTGCAGTTTGGCGGCTCCGGCGGTGCTGCCGGTTTGGGTTCCGGAGGCGGAGTCCTAAACGGAATGATTTCCATTCCGGGTCTTGGCGGAATAGTCGGCAATAAGGGGTTTTTGTTAAGCGGAACTTATGATACGGGAGTCTATGCACTGTTCTTCTTTCAAATGGTTTTTATGGATACAACGGTTACAATTCCCACAGGTGCGATGGCTGAAAGAGTCAAATATTCAGCAATGGTAATAACATCATTCTTTATTTCCATGATTTTGTATCCGCTGTTTGGAAACTGGGTATGGGGTGGCGGCTGGCTTTCAACTCTTGGAAAAACCTTCGGCTTGGGTCATGGTGTTGTTGATTTTGCGGGTTCGGCTGTCGTTCATTCAATGGGAGGCATGATAGCATTATCCGGAGCCATTGTATTGGGACCGAGAATAGGTAAATTTAAAAAGGACGGCACTGCAAGAGCTTTTCCCGGTCATAATATACCGATGGCAATAATAGGTACAATAATTTTGTTCTTTTGCTGGTTTGCATTTAATGCGGGATCCACTTTAAATGCATCAGACTTCAGACTATCTGTTGTTGCCACGAATACAATGATAGCCGGTGCAATCGGAGGGTTGACGGCGATGATGTATATGTGGTTAAAATTCAGCAAGCCGGATCCGTCTATGACCGCAAACGGTGCATTGGCAGGGTTGGTTGCAATAACGGCGCCATGTGCGTTTGTAAATGGAATCTCGTCGCTTATTATCGGTTTCATTGCCGGAATTTTAGTATGTGTTGCAGTTCCGTTTGTAGAGAACAAGTTAAAACTCGATGATCCTGTCGGTGCGATTTCAGTCCACTGTATAAATGGACTGTGGGGAGTTGTTTCCTTGGGATTGTTCGCAGACGGTTCTTACGGAAGCGGTTTTAACGGTGTTGCGGGCGGTGTAAAGGGTTTGCTTTTTGGCGATGCTTCACAGCTCGGGGCACAAATGGTTGCTGTAGTTGTTTTGTTTGTATGGGGCTTCGGGGTATCTTACCTGTTTTTCAAAGTTCTTGATAGAGTCTGGGGTATCAGATCAAAACCGGAAGATGAACTTGCAGGGCTTGATATTCCTGAAATGGGAGTACTTGCTTATCCCGACAGTCAGCTTGTTGCATCCGAGCTTGATTTTGATTCGGAGGACAACGCTGAAATAAAACAGCTTGCCAGATTTAATTGGAAAAGCAAAGATATCATTCCGCACGACATAGAAAAAGATTCGGGGAAAGTGAACATTGACAGAGCCGTACCGGTTGAACTTATTTCGAGACCGTTGGTATCAGTCGCATCCGATGTTAAGATTACGAAAATTGAAATTATAACAAAGCAAAGCAAATTTGAAGCATTGAAAATTGCGATGAATAAAATAGGAGTAACCGGAATGACTGTTACGCAAGTGCTTGGATTCGGTGTACAGAAAGGCAGGACAGAGTACTATCGCGGGGTTGAGATGGAAATAAACCTGCTTCCGAAAATACAGGTTGAGATTGTAGTGGCAAAAGTTCCGGTAAAAACAGTGATTGATACAGCTAAGGAAGTTCTTTACACCGGACACATAGGGGACGGCAAAATATTTGTTTACGATGTGGAAAATGTAGTCAGAGTCCGGACAGGTGAGGAAGGCTACGATGCACTACAGGATATGGAATGATTTAATATCAGTAAGCTGTTGAAAAGTTGTTGTTTAAATCTCCCCTCAAAGGCGGCAGTTTTCGAGAACCGTCCACAAAATAAAAAAACCGCTGTTGCCCGAGAGGGGAGAAACTTTAACAGAAAGAGGACATTATGACTATTGGTTTACTAATTATACTTTTAATGGTGTTCGTATTGCCGTTTACAGTTAAAATAATCGAGAGAAACCTTGAATATTTCCTGTTCATAATGGGCTTCTTTGCTGTTATTGTTGCCGGAGTCCTTTCAAAGGATTTATTTGTCGGAATATTATGCGACAAAATGATTTATTTTATTGCATTGGCCGTTTTAATTTGCGGTGTATTATTCAGAATTCTGAAAAAAAGAATGAAAAAGATTATTGCGCGTATTTTAAAAAACATGTCATTAAAGCTCTTTGTGTCTCTGGCAATCATAATTTTAGGTCTTCTGTCAAGTTTGATCACCGCGATAATTGCATCTTTGGTATTGGTTGAGATAATCGAAGTATTGCCGTTAAATCGTAAAGACAAAATAAGGGTTACTGTTTTTGCATGCTTTTCGATAGGTCTGGGCGCTGTGTTGACACCAATAGGCGAGCCGCTTTCGACAATAGTTATTTCGAGGCTAAACAAGGATTTCTTTTTCTTGTTAAGAGAACTGAGTGTGTATATAATACCCGGAATATTTGCAATGGGAATATTCGGAGCCATATCTATAAAGCGTGACAGTGAAGTGGATGAAAATTTAAACCACACTACGTCAGAGGAAGCAATCGAGGAGGAGAGAGAAGAAGAAAAGGTTAGTACAATTTTTATTAGAGCGCTTAGGATATTTGTCTTTATTTTTGCTTTGGAAATGTTGGGCGCAGGTTTTAAGTCTTTGATTAATAATTACATTTTTTATTTTAATAGCTGCTTTCTTTACTGGATAAATATTCTGTCGGCGATACTTGACAATGCGACATTGGCAGCTGCTGAAATAAGCCCGATTATGACCGTAATGCAAATCAAGTGCATACTGCTGGGTTTATTGATAAGCGGAGGAATTTTGATTCCGGGAAATATACCAAATATAATAACTGCAACCGAACTTAAGATAAAATCGCGTGAGTGGGCTGCCGTTGGGGTTCCGATCGGGTTGATATTAATGTTCATATATTTTATTATTGTTTTTGTAATTAAAATTTAAATCGGACAAAAAATTTGAAGGTTATTCGAATGTAATGGTGTTGTAAAATTCAAAACCAAAGAAAGAGAACAAATTGAAACATATTAATTTTGATGATAAGACCATCGCTCAAATGCAATGTCAAAACGGTAGGGAAATGTTGTCGCTCATGAAGTTTGGCGCAAAAGAAGCGATGTGGGAATATTTCCCCACCAATGCTTTAGGGTTCCTTTTAAGTGCAAATAAAGGGTGATATAATATAAACAAAATGTGTTTTTGGGAATACAAAACGAGGGAAAAAATATGAAGAGAATATTAAGTACTTTTTTAGCAGCAGCATTGGTGTTATCAATTACGATGACAAGCAATATCATAGTGCTTGCAGACTTTCAGGAAGGTGATTATACTTATTCGGTAACCGATGGAAAAGCAACGATTTTAGATTATTCAGGTTCGGGAGGGAATGTTGTAATTCCGGATACACTCGGAGGATATCCCGTAACCGTTATAGGAGATTCTTCGTTTACACAGTGTCATGTATGCGCTAGTGTTACACAAATATCAATACCAGACAGCGTAACGAATATTGGAGTTGAAGCATTCAGAGATTGCTATCAATTAGAACAGATAATCATTCCAAATAACGTTACAACAATCGGAGAACAAGCTTTTTTCGGGTGTTCTTCAATGACAAATGTCACTATCGGAACTAAGGTTACGGATATTGGCAACTTTGTTTTCTTTGGTTGCACTGCTCTAAACAATGTAATAATTCCGAATAATGTTACCGTAATAGGTGACGGAATTTTTTCTTCATGCAGTTCACTGAGCGCTGTCACTATTGGAAGCGGATTGACAACAATTCCAAAAAATACATTTGAGAGTTGCAGCCAACTTACAAGCATTACTATTCCGGATACTGTTACTGTAATTGAAGATGCCGTATTTTATCGCTCTGAAAATCTAACGAATATAATAGTTTCCGTCAATAATGCCAATTATTCAGTCCAAAATGGTGTATTGTTCAATAAAAACCTGACGGAACTTATTACATGTCCTATCGGAATAATTGGCGGTTATTCAATTCCAAATACAGTCACTAAAATTCATAATTATGCTTTTAATTCCTGTAAAAACCTAACGAGTATAACTATACCCAATTCCGTTACCATTATTGGCAATTCTGCATTCAGTGGCTGCGATCAGCTTACTGCAATAAATATTCCCGGAAGTGTTACATCAATTGAGGGAAGTGCATTTGCATATTGCAGGTCACTGACCGGGATTACAATTCCGACAGGCATTAATAAAATTCCGGATTACGCATTTAACAGCTGCCAGGGACTTACACAAATCACCATTCCTGACAACATAACTGAAATTGAAGCGGGAGCATTCTATGCCTGTAGCGGACTGAAAGAAATAGTGATTTCAGAAAATGTTGCAATCATCGGCAATGATGCATTTTCCGATAGTCAGCAAAATATTACAGCTGCGTACTTTTTGGGTAATGCACCTGTTATTGGTACCGGTGTGTTTGCCTTTGCATCACCGACATTTAAGGTCTATTATATTAACGGAAAAACAGGTTTTACTAATCCATGGAACGGATATGTCACAGAAGGAAGAGATACCTTGCCGCCTAAACATGTTACAGGTGTGGCGCTCAATAAAACAACAGTAAAACTGAAAGTGGCTCAGACGCTTCAGCTGACGGCAACAGTTAGTCCTATTGATTCGGAAAATAAAGCGGTTACGTGGAAATCTAGCAATACAAAGATTGCAACTGTTTCTACATCAGGTAAAATAACGGCAAAAGCGAAGGGTTATGCAACGGTTACAGTCACGACAGTTGACGGAGCAAAAATCGCGACCTGTAAAGTTACTGTCATTGTACCTGTCACAAAGGTTGTACTGAATAAAAAAACACTGACTCTGAAAAAAGGCAAAACATACAGATTAATTGCAACCGTATATCCCACAAATGCAAGCGATAAGAAGGTTTACTGGAAAACGGGCAGTAAACGTATTGCGACAGTAAGCTCAAAAGGTCTTGTCAGAGGAATAAAAAAAGGTGCAGTCTACATTTATGTATATACCGTTGATGGTAAGAAAACTGCCAAATGCAAGGTGACAATAAAATAGGATTTCAAAACCGGGCAATTTCAAAATCCTTCAGTCGAAAGATCATATCGGTTCGACTCCGACCACCCCCACCAATGTATTTACGGATTTTGCAAATCCCCAGAACCATCCCTGGAATCTTCCCCGTATTCTTTGATATTATTTAAAATGATATATGTTAATGCTCCGGAAGACAGAATTATAGCAATATCAATAATCGAAAAAGGTATCACTCCGAGCGATTCAAATAAAAATCCGCTGCCGAACTTAAAAAGCTTGCCGCCCATTAAAACAAGCTCTCCGGCATACATTACAAATGTTGTAAATACAGCGAAAATGGAAGGAATGATAGTGGACCAAAGCTTTTTCTTTCCGTAGAAACTCGTTCCGATATAGACTCCTGCAGTTACTCCGAATACAATGAAAAAAATCGTCATAAGGAATGCAGAAATCGGGGATATGTTAATATTCCCTTTTCTGAAAAAGGCTGTGAAACAAGCAAATATGCATAGCCCGATAAAAATAACTGCAGAGATTGCTTGTGCTATCAAAGGTTTTATTTTACGATAATTATTTTCAGCAATCATTTTGGCAAATCCATAGATAACATTAATAACGGCAAGAATAACCACGATGGAGATAATATAAAAATGAATTTTAAAAGCCGGACTATATTCACCGACAAGTGGGTTGCGAACTGTTTCAAAAACCTCCGGAGTCGCTATGCACATCATCAGCTGCCATGATTCAAGCTTAACTCTGGTTATTGAGGTCATTATGACCATGTTTTCAAGAAGAATTTCACTTATGAGAAATACACCCACTCCCAAAAGAGAGATGACCGGCAAAGCAAATCGCTTAAAAAATCTTAAAATAACCGGCATCAAGGCAGCAGCAATAATTAGCGCAATGCAAATGGGTGTGTATGGGATAATATATTTCGGATAGTTCGCAACGTCGATTGATCCTTTACGAATGTAATCCGTGACAGCTAATACGCCCATGTAGATCGGGTAATAAGAAGCTAACATAATTCCAATCAGCGTTAAGTAATAGTATTTTTTATTTCTGTTCATGAGATTTCCTCCTATTTTACCGCGTTTGTTATAAGAATGATTGCAATTGCTCCAAATAAAGCGATACAGCAAACTGACGATACCAATGTTAATTTTTTATATGATAAAATCGTTTCAATTCTTACCCTGACTTTTGCACCGCCAAAGGCCGAAGCGAAAAAACCTTTATCTGATGCATAGTTAAGAATGGTTGTTGCATATTCCTTTGATTGCCTGTCATCAAGAGTTTTTAAAACTTTTGTATCACATGCAAGCTCCAGATCGGTGAAAAATAATTTTAAAAATGTCCAGGAAAGTGGATTAAACCAATGTACACAAGCGGTGATGACCGCTATAAAGCGAAAGAAATTATCTCTGCGTTTAATATGGACGTTTTCATGCAAAACAATATAGCTGATATCGCTGTCTGCAAGGACAGAAGGAATAATGATTTTCTGTTTGAATATGCCATATACGGCCGGTGTTACAACTTTATCCGACTTGTAAATGTTATCTTTGACATGCTCCGCATATCTTAATTCAATTTTCGTAAACCAATAAAGCAAAAAGGCTGCGAGTATTGCAGCGGCTGCAATACTAATCCAGACTATTGTTGCGACCTCGAATATTTTATGAAGCAGTTCCGTTTTATAAACTATCGGGAAATATGAATCCGCGCCCATAAGCATATTTGTCATAGTGATTTCAGGAACCTTCTGCCAAACGACAACCGTTTTCGTTGTAAATTTTGATATCAAATTAAGCAAACTATATTCGTTCGCTATACCAAACGGCATCCATAACCTCAGTAGCGGAATTGCCCATAATACATAAACCGCAAATTTGGGGAGCCTTTTGATATTCCTCAAAGCTATTAAAATAAGTCCTGCTATACTCCCGGTAATGCTAAGGTTCAGAACCCAATAAAAAATTTCGGAAAGCATAAATTACCTCTTTTCAATCAGCTTTTTTAGTTCAGCAAGTTCATCGTCTGAAATATTTCCTTCGATAAATGCGGCAAAGAAAGCTTTCTTTGAACCACCATATAGTTTGTCGATCAGATTCTTTGTTTCTGCTCTTTGCACCTCTTCTTTTTTTACAAGCGATGAACAAATGAAATTTGGTTCCGTTCGTGCAACTGCATTTTTCTCAATTAGCTTTTTAATAATAGTGTAGGTCGTGTTTTTATTCCACCCAATTGTATCCACCGCAACAAGGCTGATTTCCTTGGCGGACACGGGCTCTTTCTCCCAAATAATATCCATGATTTTAAGTTCGCTGTCAAATAATTTGATGCTTTCCAAAACGAAACACCCCCAGACTATTGCAATAGTATAAATCTAAACTATCATAATAGTCTGGAGGTGTCAACTAGTTGATAAAAATTTATTGTACCAATATATATGAAAAAACTGGTAATACAGTCTACCATTTCTTATTCTTTGATTTCAGCAAGCAGATTACTTATCTTCTCGAAAGTTGCCAGTGCTTTAGAAAATTCTTGCTTTTCGTTGGTAAACAATAGGTTGTGGTGCAGCGTTTCGTAATTGGCTTTTATAGTTCCATCAAGATACTTTTTCCAAGAGAGAAAGTCATATGCTTCTGTCGGGTTATATGCATTTGCAGCACTTACTTTTTCAAGGTAATATAAATCGGTGTCTTTTGTCTTTTTGACAATCTCTTTCAGAATCTGCTTGTCCGCCAAGAAATCCTTTATTTCAGGCATATCAAATAATCGTGTGACATCATATATGTGCCTTACTTTATGCGAAAGATCTCCGGCAATGGCATGACGCTTAACTGCAAATAGTTTATCGATAAAGGTTCTGTCTATACATAAAACATTGATTTCAACTTCTTCTAGTTCAAATTCTTGCACAATATCGCTCATATTTTTGCTTTCCAAATATTCTTGTATGTAAGTTTTTAACATTCTTTTTTCAAATGGGTAAGGTTCAACGGTTGAGCCAATTTCAAGTTTGATTTTATCTTCATCTTTAGTTGTTTCATCTAACCAAACATACGTACTCTTTTTTCTTTTGCTTCGTTCTGAATCAATCTTTTGGGAAATAGCATCTCCAATAATCGCAGTTTCTATACGTTTAATAGCCTTATCGTATTGTTTGTCTGACATATTATTGTCATTAGGAATAAAAGTTAAATCGATATCTTCGGAGAACCTTTCAATTGATCCGGGATAACATTTACTTAACGAAGTGCCGCCCTTAAAGACAATTAGTTCTGCAAAACTGCTATTTTGAAGGTTCTGAAGAAGTTTTACGATAAAGTAATCCTTTTTTACAGCATTAGGAGGGATATTAATATCTGCAGCGACAATTGAAATCAGTTCATTAAAACTCTTTATATCATTATTCAGCTTCATTAATTTCCTCCATTTTAGGGATTTTGTATGTCGAAGTATTTGTCAAATAACTAGACAAAGTATTTTGAACACCAAAATAGTTAAGAATCATCTGAAGAAAGGCGATGGTCCTTTTCTTATATTTAATTTTACCGAGCACTTCATTTGCGGTTGAATCATTATAAAGATTTGCTACTTTTTTTATGTATTCTCTGAAAGCAGAGAAGTTGATATCTTCAATCTCATAATAGTGTTGCAGAGTTTCAAATGCCTCAATTATGTCTGTTTTAGACTTATTTAAAGACATATTAATTCTCTTAATCTGAATGTTATTAAAAACCTTTTTTTCCTCAGTGATTAAATTCGAATACAACTCTGTCTTCTTTGAAATCTGTGTGGTAAGACCGAGTTTGTTGTATAAACCGTAGCCAATCATCATTCCTGATTTTTTGTTCATCTTTGCGTAATGGGTAATGATTGAACTTTCGTTTAATCCGGTTTCTCCAAATCTTGTCGTTTTGGGTCTAGTATAAATCCCCTTTGAAACGCGGATAAGTCTATTTTCTTTCATAAGGCGTTCAAGGATCTTATAGTAAGTTGCTTCAGGTATAAAATTCAACTTTTCCTGAAATAATTTCCCTGCAACTATTAATTTATTTTGAGCAAAACAATTAATATAGTTTTCTACTTCATTCCTATAATTCATATATTATCGCCTCCATTACTATTAAAGTGTAATACTTTTGTGTATAAAATGTCAAGTAAAACATAAAAAAACTTGACATTTTTACAATAAACCCTCTCATTTGTATATTAAAAATTAAAATAGTTCGACTTTTGTTGAGTCAAAATGACAAAGTCATATACATACAAAGGAGATACAAAACTTCAAGCGTTTATAAAAATCATACGGAAAAGTAAAAAATATGATATATTAGTCGTATATAATGCTAACCATTCACTTTTTACCACATCTTGTCTAAATTCGTTTTCTTTCGCAAAAAAATATATAATCTGCCAACTTAAATTTAAGGGGGGAGCCATATTGAAGAAAAAAATAGTTAGTTTATTGCTGATTGCTTCTATAGTCTTAGCCTTAGTTCCAAATGTTTATTTTCAGATATTTGCACAAGCAACAAACACAATCAAAATAGGCGATTACGTACAGATGGGTAAATACTACAGCGAACCGATAATTTGGCGGTGTGTGGATATTGACGAAAATGGCCCGCTTATGCTTTCGGATAAAATCTTGACTAAAAAGCCTTATGATGCTTCGGGAAGCCATAAATACTTGGATGGAACCCCTCAATCCGACGATTATGGTATGCGTGAAGACTATGGGTCTGACCTGTGGGAAACTTCAAATATTCGATCATGGCTTAACTCAACTGCAACAGCAGGAAAAGTAATATGGCTTGATGGTTGTCCGCCTTCGGCAGATAAGGTTGCATCTGCGGATGGCAAGGGCGGCAAATATTACGCCTACGATAATGAGAAAGGTTTTCTTGCGGAAGGTAATTTTACGGCAAATGAGATAAGTGCTGTAAAGTCAGTTACTCAAAAATCACTTCTTAACTATGTGGATTCCGAAAAGCTTGGTGTGGGAGGTAGTGCAGTCCATAAATTTGATTCTGACATCTCAGATGTTGTACAGAACTATGACGATACTTACTATCAAAACGTAGCGGATAAGATGTTTTTATTGGATGTCAGGCAATTGTATAATGTATATTTAAACAGCAGTGTTCTCGGCGCGGATTATTACTTAGGTAAACCGACAAAGAAAGCGGTGGAAATCTCACTGCTTCCGTACGATGTCAACTCAGGAGATTCTTCATGGAGTTATTGGCTCCGAACCCCTTACAACGATATCTATCATTTTAGCTGCGTGCGTACCGTCTCTACACTTAGTGAAGGAGTTTTCGGCGCGGATCCAAACTACTATATCACAACCTTCAACGGTAATGGTTGCGGCGTTCGGCCGGCTTTTTATATTGATATGTCATTGATTGACTTTACTTATGGAAAAGGTTCATTAAAAGAGCCATATTCTCAATCACCGCCTGTACCGTCTCTAAACACAATCACCAACATTGCCAGGCTGATTACTGGAAAGGCAGTTAATGGGGGCGTTGTGACCGTAACAACGGGGACGAAAAAGCACACTGCAAGGGTTCTCAAAGGAGTTTGGAAAGTTGTTTTACCGAATGTTCTTAAAGCGGGAACGAAGGTATCTGCTTTAGTTAAAATCAATGGTTTCGGCAGCGCGATTAAGTATGTCTATGTCATCCCTGCAACCCCGACTTTTTCTGCGCTTAAAGCAAATGCTGCTTTTGTTAAGGGAACCGCGACCAAAGGGTCAACGGTCTATTCGAAAATAGGGTCAAAAATTTATTACGCAAAAGCAAGCACGAAAACGGGTTCTTTTGCTGTCAAAATTCCCAAAATAAAAAAAGGAACGATAGTTTCTGTTTACTGCAAGGCCGGGGGGCAAATCAGTGCGAGTAGAATTGTGAAAGCAGTTTAAAATCTGACCCGAAGGAGGATAAGATTATGAAAAGAGTATTAAGCGTTTTTCTGGTATTTGCGACGATTTTATCTATGACTGTGATTGTGAATACCCCTGTATTTGCAGCGCAAAGCGGCGATTACGAATACGTCGCTTCCGGAACAACCGCAGAAATTACAAGATATATTGGGTTTGGCGGCGCAGTTACAATCCCGGATACGATTGGCACCTATAAGGTTACACGTATTGGCGACTATGCTTTCAATAATAATGCTGTTATCACAAGTGTTATTATCCCGTTGGGGGTTATCAGTATAGGTGATTATGCGTTCAATCATTGTTTTCAAATGACGAGCGCTACCATGCCAAACACCGTGACTAGTATGGAGACTTATACTTTTGCAAATTGTCACAAACTGAGCAGCGTAACTATCGGGAGTGCTGTAAAAAGCATTGATATTGGGACTTTCACCGATTGCGAAGCTTTGACAAGTGTTGTTATTCCAAATAGTTTAAAAAGCATTCCGGACTATATGTTTGATGGTTGCTATGGACTAAAGAGCGTAATCTTCGGAAGCGGAGCTGCAAGTATTGGGAAAAATGCATTTTCGGATTGTTCCGGATTTACAGGTGTTAATATTCCGAACAGTGTAGCTACTATTGGAAATTATGCGTTTGCAAATTGCACCGGCTTAACCGGCGCTATAATAGGAAGTGGCGTAAAGACAATGAATTCAGGCGCTTTCCAGAGTTGCACCAAATTAATGTCGGTACTCTTTCTGGGTAATGCACCGCAAACTTATTCCGGCGTGTTTATCTATTGTTCATCTAAAATCAGAATATATTATATTGGCGGGAAGAACGGCTTTACAAATCCATGGGGCGGAATTCCAACTGCGGTTTATCTTTCTGTCAGCCCGGTTAATGATAAAAGTACTTCTGTTAGCGGAACGGCTGTCATTGGGAGCAAAATTTCGTTAACTGTCGTAAAAACAAATTATTCTGTGACTCCTGGCATTTCGGGGAAATGGACAAAGACTTTGACAAAGAAATTAGGTATCGGAACCAAGATAAGTATTAAATTAACCTTTAATACTTTTACAAGTTCTCCGGTGAATGTTTTTGTGAAACCAACCGTGCCAACGGTGAAAAAATTGACTAAAACAAGCAAGACAATATCGGGAACTACTTATTCAAAGGCAAAGGTTTTATACAAAATTAACGGAGTTTGGAAAAGCATCAATGCAATGTCGAATGGCTCGTTTTCAATTAAGCTGGCAGCAACACTAAAAAAAGGAAGTGTCGTAGTATTTAAGGTATCATACAAGGGGCAAACGAGTGTCGAAAAATCGGTAAAAGTTGCTTAAATATGAGAGAGATTATTATGGTTAAGAAGGGAATTGCTTTATTTTGTGTCCTGTCATTGGTTTTTACTCATGGAATATTTCTGAACGTAAATGCAGGTAGGGACAAAACGGCACCTGTTTACAAGTCGGCATCCCCAAGAAACAATCAGGAAAATATTGAAAGGAATACTAAAATCAGCATTAATTTCAATGAAAACATTTATAATGGAAAAAATTTTACCGGTATTAAAATTAAAAATCTTTTTAGTCAAAAATGTATAAGCATTTCGAGAAGTATTTCAAAAAAGCAAATATTGATTAAACATACATATTTTTTAACATATGACACAATTTATGTTCTAACTATACCTGCTAATGCAGTTAAAGATAAAGCAGGGAATTTATTAAAAAAGGCCAAAACAATCAGTTTCAGAATAAAAGCAAACCCTAACGAAGAACCAAATGACCCTAAAAAAGCGGCCTGTCAAGCCAACTTAAGAACAATGGACGGAACAATCCAATTGGCTGTTTCTATGGGTGATACGATTACAAGTATTGCGGATTTGGTACCTATGTATCTTACGAGAGTACCTGCTTGTCCTGATGGTGGAACTTATACTTTTGTTCCGGCATTCGTCAATCAAGCAGCGCAGGTTGTTTGCAGCATACCAAGCCATAATCTTTATTGATCCGGATAATTGGTTTGATATGACTAAAGCTTTTGTAATTGAATGAGGCTGGTTTATTTGGGGAAAAATCTCAATTTGACGAATATTTTATTTTAAGATAATATGTTGTTAATTTGATATTGTTTTATTTCGGTTGGGCGGCAGTGCCGCTTTCAAGAGATATGGTTTCCGGGGTGGGGAACTCGTTATATTTGCGAGTTTTTTACCCTTTTTATATATTTTTAAAGGAGTTCGAATTATGGCAATGTGGATTTCTGTAGCGATTTTCGTTGCAGCATATGTATTGATAATATGGGATAGATTTGACAGGGCGATTGTAGCTTTGTCAGGCGCATCTCTTATGATTTTATGCAGAATTCTCAATCAGGAAAATGCCCTGAAGGAAATTGATTTTAACACTATCGGTCTTTTAATCGGCATGATGATAATTGTTGCGATTACAAAAAGAAGCGGCGTCTTTGAATATATGGCCGTTAAGATGGTTAAAATTGCAAAGGCAGAACCGATAAAGGTTATTATTATCCTGTCTCTGGCAACAGGCATACTATCTGCACTGCTCGATAATGTTACAACCATTTTGCTGATACTGCCGGTCACTTTAAGTATTTCAAAGGATTTGAAAATAAGTCCGATACCATTCATAATCGCTGAGATTTTTGCTTCAAATATCGGAGGCACTGCCACATTGGTGGGAGACCCGCCAAATATATTGATTGGAAGCGCTGTTGGTTTTAGCTTTTTGGACTTTCTAAAAAACAATGGTCCTGTAATATTACCTATGCTTCTAATTGTTGCTTCGATATTTGCGTTTGTATTCAGAAAAAAACTTGTTGCGGATAAAGAGGTTAAAGCTTCTGTAATGATGTTAAATGAGAATGATTATATAAAAGATAAAAAACTTATGATAAAAAGCCTTTCAGTGCTTGCTGCCGTTATTATTGCATTTATTCTCCACGGCGTGCTCAAGTACGACTCGGCAACAGTTGCAATGTCCGGAGCTGTATTGCTGTTCTTCATATCAGGTGCTAAGACTGAGAAAATTGTTCACGAAATCGAATGGAAAACCATTTTCTTCTTCATAGGACTTTTCATTCTGGTGGGAGGTATTAAATCAACAGGTGTAATAAATATGTTGGCAGATCAGGTTCTGAATCTGACTCATGGCGATATTGTGTTAGCAGCAATTGCTATTCTATGGGTATCAGCTATAGCCTCAGCGTTTATCGACAATATTCCCTTTGTTACAACAATGATTCCTCTAATAAAACATTTGGGTGAAATTTCGGGGATGAGTATAACTCCGCTTTGGTGGGCGCTTTCATTGGGTGCATGTCTTGGCGGCAACGGAACAATAATCGGTGCAAGCGCAAATGTGATAGCAGTTGGGATGGCAGAAGAACATGGAGTAAAAATCACTTTCAGAAAATATTTTAAAGTGGCATTTCCGATAATGTTACTTACGATTGTTTTTGCAACAGTATATATGCTTATAGCATATATACGGGTGTAAAATTAATAATGTACCGAAATGTAAATGAATTCGGTATGTAGACAAAAAACAGTAAAAGAGCAAGCATAAATAGTAATTTACAAGTGGTGAATTGAGTTCTAAAAAATGATATAATATACATCAGATATTACATTATATTTCAAATCATAGAAAATCAAACAGTTTCCGATTTCATAAAAATTAAATCAGTAATAGTAAAACAACCGATTATATCCTAAATTTAAGGAGTGAACAGATTATGAAGAGAGTTGTTTCCGTTTTTTTGGCAGTTGCAATTGTTCTGTCGTTTACCTCAATTGACAACACTAAAGTTTTTGCAGAAGAAAGCGGTGACTTTACCTACACTGTTACAGGTTCAAATGCAACAATAATAAAGTATAACGGTTCAGGCGGAAATGTCATTATACCGGGAACATTTGGCGTATATACGGTTGTCGGTATAGGTATGAATTCATTTAAAGACTGTAATGCTTTAACTGATGTCAGCATTCCTGAAAGCGTAACCAATATAGGAATGAACGCATTCTATAACTGCAAAAATCTTAATGCTGTGACTATACCGGCCAATGTTATCACTATCGGTCTCCGCGCATTTATTAATTGTGACAAATTAGTCAGCGTTTCAATTCCAAACGGTGTAAATAGTATCGGTTCAGGAGCATTTAGCGGATGCAATTCGCTGACTCAAATTATTACTGACGATAATCCGAACTTCTCAAGTCAGGACGGAATTTTATTTAATAAGACAAAAACAACTATACTTCAATATCCGGCAGGAAAAGCAGGAATCTATTCAATTCCTGATAGTGTAACGAGCATAGGTGATTCCTCGTTTGGTACGAGCTTATTGCTGACAGATGTAAGTATTCCAAATAGTGTGAGTTCCATAAGAGCCAATGCTTTCGCCGGGTGTGACGGACTGACAAGTGTAACGATTCCGGGCAGTGTTACAACTATCGATATATATGCTTTCTTGAATTGCGATGGACTTTTAGCTGCGCACTTTTTGGGCAATGCGCCATCCATGCAAGCGGATGTTTTTAAACTATGCCATGAAGGATTCAAAGTATATTATGTTAACGGAAACAGTACTTTTACAAATCCATGGAATGGATATGAAACAGTAGGAGAAGATCCGCCGGCAACACCGACGCCGACAGTAACACCGACGCCGACAGTAACACCGACACCGACAGTAACACCGACACCGACAGTAACACCGACACCAACAGTGACACCTACACCAACAGTGACACCGACACCGACTGTAACGCCGACACCGACTGTAACACCGACACCAACCGTAACACTGACACCAACCGTAACACTGACACCAACCGTAACGCCGACGGTAACGCCGACGCCTATACAGACTTCGTTAGGTGATTTTAATTATTCGATTATAGATTCTAAGGCTGAAATCACGCTTTATACAGGTCCAAATGAAGCCGTTGAAATTCCCGGCACTCTGGGTGGATATCCTGTGACAAGCATTGGCGCAAATGCATTTAACGGTGTTAGCAGCTTGGTAAGCATCATTATTCCGGAGAGCGTAACCGTCATCGGCGAGAATGCATTTATGGATTGTTCTCGGTTGACGGAAATTAATTTTCCGAGTAACCTTTTAATTATTGGAAATTACGCTTTTGCGTGGTGTAATGCATTAACAGGTATTACCATTCCGAACAGCGTTATAATTCTTTCCGGATCATCGTTTTATTCCTGTGATAATATAACCCAATTTGTTGTGGAAGATAATAATACACAATACTCAAGTTTGAACGGTGTTTTATTTAATAAAGCAAAGACAATTCTTATAGCGTGTCCGGAAACTAAAACAGGGAATTATATTATACCGGAAAGCGTTACAAATATCGGCCATTATGCTTTCATGGATTGCAAAGGATTAACAAACATTAATATTCCGGGAAGTGTTACCAATATTGGAACATCTGCATTCTATAATTGCGATGGGCTGTCCAGGGTTGTTATTCCGAGTAGTGTCATAAACATTAATGATCAGGCATTTAATCTTTGCGATGGACTAACTGCTGCATACTTTTTTGGAGATGCGCCTTCAATTGGTTCTCAGGTCTTTGGCGACTATGAACAAAATCTAACATTTAAAGTATATTATCTCAACGGGAACGGTACTTTTACAAATCCATGGAATGGATATGCAACTGAGGGATTCGATACTTTGCCTGCGACACCAACACCGACAGTAACACCAACACCGACAACCACACCGACATCAACTGTGACTGCAACGCCATCACAGACCGGAGCACCATCTCCGACGGTGACCGCAACATCAACCCCATCTCCGACGGTGATTGCAACATCAACCCCTTTTCCAACTGCAGTTGCTGTAACGAGCGTTAAATTAAGCAGGACGGCCGCTTCCATAAAGGCGAGGAAGACATACCGGTTATATGCAACTATAAATCCGTCAAATGCATCAAATAAGAAAGTCACTTGGAAATCAAGCAGCACAAAAATTGCGACCATAAGCTCGACAGGTTTAATAACGGCAAAAGCAAAAGGAACTGCAACGATTACGGTAACAACAGTAAGCGGGAGTAAGAAGGCAACATGCAAAGTAACGGTTATCCAACCTGTTAAAAGTGTAAAACTAAATAAGACGGCTCTGACATTAAAAAAGGGCAAAACATATAAGCTAATCGCAACCATAAGTCCTTCAAATGCAAGCAATAAGAAGGTCACATGGAAATCAGGCAATAAAAAAATAGCCACAGTCAATTCAACCGGCATTGTCAAAGGAATTAAAAAAGGAATAGTATATATCTATGTATATACCGGTGATGGTAATAAAACTGCAAAATGTAAGGTAACAGTTAAATAAAATAGTATTCTTCGACATCCTTTACAAGAGGTGTTTTTGAGTATTTTCAAAAATGACGATATTATTCAGATATTTTTAATTGAATTTCGAATTATTATCCTAATAAGAAATTATTAAAAATGGAACCGTTAAATCTCTTTAATTTCATTGATTGTTAAAATTGCTTAAAATAAAGTATTTATTGAATTTAAAGCCATTTTGCTTTACAATTAGAGATAATGGTTAAACCGTTTTAATATATGTTTGCAGAGGTAAAATATGCGATTAAACGTAAGAAATATTGTTTTGCTGATAACGTTCCTTATTTTTGGAATAGTCCTTTCCATGCAATTCAAAACTATATTTGAGAACAATAAAATTCAGGCTTCTTCAGTTATTAAAGATAATGAATATATCAAAATGATTGAGCAGGAGAAGAACAAGGGAAGCGCTCTTTTAGCTTCAATTGCAGCCAAAGAGGAGGCAAAGGACAAATTTATCCAATCCATATCGAATTTTGAAAAGCGGGGAGTACTTTTAAAAACAGATCAAAAACTTGAGGCCGCAAATCTTAAATCGGGATTGACTGATGTAAGCGGACCGGGGATTATTATTAATATGAATGACGCAACAGCCCAAAAGGACACTGCCGGGACTTACTACTCCGATATGCAGCTGATAATACATGACTCGGATATTCTAAAACTGATTAACGATTTGAAAATAGCCGGGGCACAGGCTATTTCAATTAATGACGAAAGACTTATATCAACCAGCGGAATTATATGCGCGGGACCTACGATGCTTATTAATTCGAACAAATATGCCGTGCCTTTTATCGTAAAGGCAATTGGCAATCCTGATAGTTTGTATGATGCTGTCGACAAATCAGAAAGAGTCTATCTAATGCGCAGAGACGGTTTGAGAATCGATATTCAAAAAAATGAGAATATAAAAATTTTAAAATACAGTTATGATATCGGCGAATTGACTTCGTCATTGGAGGTGGCATCTAAATGAGTAAAAAAATGATAACGAATATTTCCCTTGCTATGGTTCTGCTGTTGCTCGGATGTGTTATATCCCTGCAGTTTAAGAGCACCAGTAATAATAAACAGATAGCAGCGTATGATAATAAAAGGACGGATGAACTAAAGGATGAACTGATTCAGGAAAAAAAGAACAATGAAATCCTCACAGATAAAAACAACGAACTCCAAAAAGAGATAACTGCCTATGAAAGCAAGCAGGGTGGGGAGGATACAGTTCTTTTAAATATGAGAAAGGAACTTTTGAAGGCAAAACTGCTTGGAGGATTGATTGCTGTTAAAGGAAAGGGTATAACTGTAACGATAGATAACACCGCAGTATATTTTGTTGAGGACCTTGATATTTTGAAGGTACTCAATGAGTTGAGGGCATCAGGCGCACAGGCAATGTCGGTGAATAATGAAAGAATAATTGCCACATCAGAAATAAGAACAGCCGGAAACTATATCATGGTCAACGGAAGACAGTTAATCGCTCCTTTTGAAATCAAGGCAATCGCCGATCCGGATGAACTTGAAAATTCACTTAAGATTATAGGTGGAATAGTAGAAGAGCTCCAGGCATATTTTAAAGTTACTGTTTCCAAGTCAGATGAAATAACAATACCAAAAATAAGAGATGACAGTACGTCATTAAACACTAACATGCTTACGCCTGTTGATAATTAAGGTTTGTTTATAGAGTTGATGGGAGGAATTATTTATTGAATAATCTCGAAGAAAGAATCATTGTTTTGGATAACATTGACCACATAATGAATGTATTCGGGAACTATGATGAAAACATTAAAGTAATTGAAGAGTCTTTCAATATAAAAATCACAGCAAGAGACAACGAACTTAAGATTACAGGTGAAAAAGCTAATATTGAAAAGGCGTATGAACTGATAAATAAGCTGGTCGAGGTTTCAGCAAGCGGCGACGAAATTACGAAACAGCATGTGAAATATCTTATACAGCTAATTAATGACGGGCAGTTAGACAGCCTGGATGAATATATGGGCGACATAGTATGTATGACTGTGAGGGGCCGAAGAATAAAGGCAAAGACTCAGGGACAGAAGAATTATGTCGATAAAATCAGAAAAAATGACATTGTATTCGGAATTGGTCCTGCGGGTACGGGAAAAACATTTCTTGCGGTTTCTATGGCGGTAAACACATTTAAAAATAAAGAGGTTGACAGAATTGTGCTGACGCGTCCTGCAGTTGAAGCGGGCGAAAAACTCGGTTTTCTGCCCGGTGACCTTCAAGAAAAAGTTGATCCGTATTTAAGACCTCTGTATGATGCACTCTATGAAATAATGGGGATTGAATCCTATCAGAAACATCTGGAAAAAGGGATGATCGAGATAGCACCCCTGGCTTATATGAGAGGCAGAACGCTGGACAATTCATTCATAATACTGGATGAAGCCCAAAATACGACTCCCGAACAGATGAAGATGTTTTTAACCAGACTGGGAATTGGCTCAAAAGCAGTTATAACAGGAGATATAACACAAGTTGATTTGCCGCACAATGAGAAATCAGGATTAATTGAGGTTATGGATATACTGAAAGATGTTGAGGGTATTGAATTCTCGTTTCTCACGGAAAAGGATGTCGTAAGACACGAACTTGTCAGAAAAATAATCAAAGCTTATGAAAAATTTGATTTGAGAAAATCAAAGTAATTTGCCGTAAATTGAAAGGGTTTCCATTGGAGGTATTTAATAAATGCTGTTTCATAAGCAAGAGGGAAAAAATAAAAGTGTTATCAGAGAATACATCAAGAGCAAAACTTTTCATAGAATTTTAATCGGCCTTATTACTTTTATTTTGGCGCTTGTCATAATTGAAGTTGGAGCAGGATACCAAAAATATGACATACAAGTATTAACTCAATCAAAATATGATATCGACGCTCCACGCGACGTTGAAGACCGTTTGAGAACAATTGAAGATGCGAATAACGCCAAAAATTCAATAAAACCCATCTACAAAGAAATAAATTCAGCTTCAATAGATGTATTGAATAAAGTTGACGACCTGTTTAATTTGATTGAAAACTCAAGATCCGGCATTGAAAAAAGCCTGCAGGGACTGACGAAGTTCACAAACGACTACAACACAAGACTTGCGTCTGAACAGGAATTGGAGGCTGTCAAGCTTTATAATGAAATCAAGAAACAAAATATTTTTCTTTCAAAAGAACAGGTAAGATACTTGATTAAAGATTTAAGCGAAAAAAAATTAAAAGATTTCCAGACATTGGCTAAAAGTTTAATAAGCGATATTCTTAAGAATGACATAACGAATGAGAATCTCCCGAATATGTACAACCAAATCCAAAACCAATTTCAGAAAAAAGAGACCGATCAGGAGCTCGTTATTATCGGAGGGCTTGTTTCAAGGGGAGTTCTAAAACCAAATAAAGAAATAGATGACGAACTTACAGATATACTCAGGCAAGAAGCTTATAATAAGGTGATGAACAGCAATAAAACAATCATAAGAAAAGGCGACAGAATTATAAGCAAAAGCGAAACTGTTACTGTCGAGAAATACGAAATTCTTAAGAATCTAAGACTTTTGAAGGTAAGCGATTTTGATTATGAATTCTTTTTCGGGATACTGTTGATTCTGCTGCTGTTAGCCGCAATGCTGGTACTGTACCTGAATAATTTTTGCCGAAAAATCCTTTATGATACAAGAAACCTGCTGATTCTGTGTATAGTTATGCTTCTTGTTTTGCTGGTGGGAAGGATTATAGGGGGTTATTCCGTACTCTACATACCGATTTTGATTGCACCGATGCTTATATCAATCCTTCTTGATATCAGAACGGCTATAATAGTAAATATTATTCTTACGGTTATTATCTCCGCGGTTGTAGGCGGTGATATAGGTTTTATAACTGTTTCCATAATCAGCGGGACTTATGCCCCGTTCCTTGTAGGCAAAATTCCCGAAAGAAGTAAAATATTGATGATTGGTGCTATTTTGGGATTTACGAACGCTTTGGTTATTCTTGGAATTGGTCTGATAAATAAATACACATCAGATCAAATATTGGCTGACTGCGGAATTATTGCGCTAAATGGTGTTGTGTGCACTATCCTGACAATTGGACTTCTTCCTTTCTTTGAAAGTATATTTAATGTAACGACACCTTCAAAACTATTGGAGCTGTCAAATCCAAATCAGCCTCTCATTAAAAGGCTCTTGATGGAGGCGCCGGGAACATATCACCATAGCCTGATGGTTGGGAATCTTGCAGAAGTTGCGTGTGAAGCAATAGGAGCAAATGCTATGCTTGCAAGAGTCGGGTCATATTACCACGATATCGGGAAATTAAAACGTCCGAATTTTTTCAAAGAAAATCAGCTTTCCGAAAATCCGCATGACAAGATGACGCCAAATCTGAGTACACTCGTAATAACCTCCCACACTCAGGACGGTGTGGAGATAGCAGAGAAATATAAGCTTCCGCTTGCTATCAGAGAGATAATCGGACAGCATCACGGAACAACGCTTGTGGCATATTTTTTCCATAAGGCAAAGAAAAGCGAAAAAGTTGATCCTATCAAACACAGGGATTTCAGATATACAGGACCGAAGCCGACAACGAATGAATCCGCTATTGTTATGCTTGCGGACACGGCTGAAGCTGCAGTCAGGTCAATGCCGGACAAGTCGGAAGGGAAAATCGAGGGGCTTGTAAGAAAACTTATTAAAGAAAAGCTTGACGATGGTCAATTAAACCATTGCAACCTGACTTTGAAGGACCTGGATGATATTGTGATTGCTTTCACAACAGTTTTTAACGGTCTTTACCATGAAAGGGAAGAATATCCGAATATCGACGATGAGTTTAAAAACAAAGAAAATAAACAGGAAACAGAAAAAGCAAAACAAGTCAAACCGGCAAAGCAAATAAGAAAACAAGTTAAAGAAGTAAAAAAAATAAAGGAAGAAAAGGCAGAAAAAGATGAAGATACTGATTGAAAACAATCAGAATAAAATTGATGTTACGCAGAGAACTGAATCAATAATCAATTCTGCAATCGAAAAAAGCCTTGAGTACGAGGCTTTTAAGATGGATTCGGAGATCAGTGTTATGCTGACGGACAATAATGGAATAAAAAAAATCAATAATGCATTCCGAAACATCGATGAACCGACTGATGTACTGTCATTTCCAATGCTTGATATAGTTTGCGGAAAACTTGAAGGCATCGCAGGCGACTTTGATATTGACGAAAACCTGATTATGCTCGGAGACATAGTGGTTTCTCTTGAAATGGCTGAGATTCAGGCAAAAGAATACGGGCATTCACTTGAACGTGAGCTTGGATTTCTGGTTACGCATGGAGTATTTCACTTGTTGGGATATGACCATGAGGATGGCGGGCAAGAGTCACTGATGAAAGAAAAACAGGAAGAGGTTCTGAAATCAATTAATCTGGAAAGAATATAAATTTGAATGAGCAGTAAATGCATGAAATCAAATTTTATAAGGCGGTGGATTTTTATGAACTATAGCGATTTGATAAAGGCGGCTGTTGAAATTAAAAAAAATTCCTACAGTCCGTATTCGAAATTAAAAGTCGGCGCCGCTGTCCTGATGGATAACGGCAAGATATATACCGGTGTAAATGTAGAGAATTCTTCGCTCGGCGCTACCAACTGTGCTGAGAGAACGGCTATCTGCAATGCTGTTTGCGATGGAGAAACTAAAATCAAAGCGATTGCAATAGCAAGCGATAATGAGGAGTATATACTTCCCTGCGGAATTTGCAGACAGGTTATTGCGGAATTTTCGGGTTCGGATACTGATATAATAAGCACCAGGAGAAACGGGGAGTACAAAGTGTATAAGGTCAAGGAGCTGATTCCCGAAGTATTCAAGCTTTAAGGCAGCCATTCAACCGGCGCAGATTCAACTTCTTGACAAAAACAATAAATTAAAACGATAGATTACAACAATAAATCAAAACGGGAGAAAAAAGATGTCGTTCAGATCAGGATTTGTAACACTAATAGGAAGTCCAAACACAGGGAAATCAACACTTCTAAACGCCTTTGCGGATGAAAAAATCGCAATAACATCAAGCAGGCCTCAAACGACAAGAAACACAATAAAAGCAGTTGTGACTACAGATGATTATCAAATGATTTTTATAGATACACCCGGTCTGCACAAACCGAAAACAAAGCTCGGAAAATATATGGTAAACGCCGCCGAACGAACGATAGGAGATGTAGATGTCGTTCTTTTTCTCGCAGATGCAGGATTTAAAGAGATATCAGGCGATGAACTGGAAACAATTGCGCATTTAAAAAGGGTGAAAGCACCCGTGTTTTTAATTATAAATAAAATTGACCTGACTAAAAAAGAGAATCTTCTTTTGAAAATCAGCAAATTCAAAGATTTGATGGACTTTAAAGCAATTATCCCGATTTCAGCCCTTAAAAAAGAGGGTTTAAATATAATTATGGACGAGATATTGAAATTTTTACCGGAGGGACCAAGGTTCTTTCCTGAAGATACGCTGACCGACCAGCCCGAGAAATTATTAGTCGCTGAAATAATCAGAGAAAAAATATTATATCTTACCAAGGATGAAGTCCCTCATGGCGCAGGAATTGAAATACTTTCGTTTAAACAGCGCGAGGACAAGGATATAATTAATATCGAAGCGGAAATATACTGCGAAAAAGACTCACATAAAGGGATTCTAATCGGGAAACAGGGGAGTATGCTAAAGAATATCGGAGCGCAGGCACGAGTTGATATAGAGAAGCTGCTTGGTTCCAAGGTGTTTCTTAAACTCTGGGTAAAGGTTAAACCTGACTGGAGAAACAGCGAAGGAATGTTAAAAACACTGGGATATAAGTAATAGAAAGGCCGGCTATGAGCTATATCAAGACAAAGGGAATCGTTGTAAGGCAGGTTAACACAGGCGAGGCTGATAAAATCGTAACCATATTTTCGAAGGATTTGGGGAAGATTTCGTGTTCGGCAAAAGGGGCGCGAAGACCGAGAAGTTCATATGTCGCAGCAACACAGCTATTGTGTTACAGCGATTTTGTTTTGTTTAAGGGAAGGGATATGTATTCGATAAACAGCTGCGATGTAATAGAATCTTTCTATGACATAAGAAATGACATCGCAAGGCTCACATATGCCTCACACATGTCTGAAATCATTAATGATGTGATAATGGAGGGTCAGCCGTCAAAGAGGGTTTTACAGCTTTTTTTGAACTCGCTTCACATGCTCTCAAACACTGATAAATCAGCAGAGCTTATTATCAGAATATTTGAAATAAGATTGCTGTCGATATTGGGATACGCTCCCGGTATAAATGGTTGCAGCGCTTGCGGAAGCACGGACGATGAAACGTTTTATTTTAGTTTTAGGAAAAGCGGTTTCATTTGCGAAAACTGCCTGAATTCAGATGAAAATGCCGTAAAGATTTCGAAGGGAGTAGTCAAAGCACTCAATTACATAATATATTCAAAAATTGAGGATGTTTTCAGTTTCAACCTTTCCGAAGATGTTTTAAAAGGTTTGTCGGACATTTCAAAGAGATACCTTAGCGAAACGCTCGAAAAGGACTATTCGAAACTTGATTTTCTTAAAAATCTATAAAGGACCGACTCCCGTAAAATACAGGCTTCAGTCCTTTTATTATGTGATTTGGAGCTTATTTCACTCAATTATTTTATCTCAACATTTTTATTTGTGTTTACCGTAAAGAATTGACCTTTGCTCATTGCAATGTGGCCGGAGGAGTATGGTTCACCGTCAATTGTTATATAGACCTTATCCACTCCGTAGTATATTCCTAAAGTGTTGGTGATGCATTTTAAAATCATGCTTTCATATTCGGAACCGGCGTTCATTCCGATGACCAAATCCTTTGAAAAATCAACATATACCATATTATCTTTATTTAAGTACAGACTGTTGATTTTTGTATTTGAGCCGATAAGCTTGCCTACGTAGCTTTTAGGAGCAGTTTTAAAAGCATTTTCAAAAACAATTTTTGTGGTATCATTTGTATTGAATTTCAATGTATCGACTTTATAATACAGCTTCCCGTCGTTTATATTTGGATAGTAGAAGTTAATCATTTGAGTAAATTGCCTGTCGCTCTTTATATCGTCTAAAGTTGAAGTGATTGTGCCGTCTTCAACAATAAAGACTGTTTTAACAAGCCCCATATTTTTTACATAATAATCTTTTGTTTTCCCATCTTTGGCAAATGTCGTAACCTCGACTGCTTTATAAATCCCAAGAGAAGTTTTCACATCAACATTGATATTTGTGATTGACCTTTTGGTCTTATTGGACAGAGTCCAGGCTGTTCCTTTTTCAATAGGTTCCTTCAATAGTATTTCAGAATTTTTATAAGTCTTGGCAAGAAAATTTTCCCTGAAATAGCATTCGGACTTTTTATACAATAAACGAAGTTCGCCGTTTTTGTTCTCAATAACCTGAACAACCTCAGTGCCGCCGTCGTTTAACCTTATCTGGGCACGGGGTCCGTTTATATAATCGACAAAAACATTATAAGAGGCAAATTCGTTTCCTTCACCCTTGAATATATATTCTTTATTTTCGGTATACGGGAAGTATTCGGCGATTGTATCCTTAGCAACGACTGTTATTGCCGGCGAATTTGAAGCCTGCTTATTTGTTGAAACCGGATTATTGCCGAAAAGGCTGCACCCTGCAAGGGAAGAAATAATAAAGATCGAGAAAATTATCGGAATGATTTTTTTCATTTTTATACCTCCTGATAATCTATTCTACCACATAAATTGACAACAGGAACAATTGACCGAAAAACCCGTTCGTGCAATGAACACGAACGGGTTTTATATCAAGCATTTAAATTTGGACAAAATAAGGACTCCAACGAACCTTTATCAATCCGATACCTTTTACTTCAGCCCTTTTTGTTTAGACTTTCTTCATCTAGCAATCTAAACTCCTATTCCGTTTCCGTGTGCTCATAAATTAGATTCTTTCAAACCCTTTCTACTTACACCTTCCAGGACTATTACATTTAGTTCCTTCGATATAGTGGATGTTATCTCACATTGTGATCTAATTGGTCCACTCGTCTTTCCGTATGAACTACACACGGCGGCTTCTGTCATTTTGATATCGTCTCTTAGGTATTCCTTGGAGTCTATTTTCATTATATTCTTATTGTATTTATTCATCAATACTCAAATTCGACTAAAAAAATTGATTAGGTTCGATTACTACCTGTTATCTCGAAATTGTATTGATTTTAATACAATATTAAAAATATTCAAAACAATTTTTAAAATAAAAATTTAAAAACACGAACTAATATGATATATTATTGATTAAGGGTGGTGATATTTTTTGCCGGTAATAACCATATCGAGACAGGACGGTAGCTTGGGCAACGAGATAGCTGCGAAATTAGCCCAAAGGCTCAGTATGCAGCTCATTGTGAGGAATAAGGTTATATCGGAATGGATGCCTGAGATCGCTAATAATTATGAACTTCATATGTTGGCAGAAAGTCCGAAGTTTTATTTAACGCAATGTTGCGATGGAAGTACCTTTAAAGAATATATCGAAAATAAACTAATAGAATTTTCCGAAAAAACACCTTCAGTAATAGTGGGACTTGGAGCGCAGGTTATATTTGCCGATAATCCCAATGCTGTTAAAGTCAGAATAATTGCTTCCGATGAAGTTAGAATCCATAGAATAAAGAGCAAATATCGCTTTGGCGATGCCGAGGCAATAAAATTTATGCAGCAAACCGACAGACGACACAAGAAATATATTTCGACATTATATGGCATTGAGTGGGCGGAATCTCTTGATTATGACATGGTTTTAAACACCGACAGGCTCTCGATAGAGCAGTGTGTTGAAATTATTGCATTCCATGCGGAAACGAAAAACAGCCTGCAATTTACAAATACATTTAATTTTGAACAACCGCAGAACGAGCAGCCTAAATCCCAGGAAGCGAAATTTAAGCATCCCGCCGAAGAGGAGTTTGCAAATATTCTTGACATGTACGGAATTGACTGGGAATACGAACCAAGAACCTTTCCTGTTGAATGGGATGTCGAGGGAAATGTAACGATGGCATTCAATCCCGACTTTTATCTTACAAAGTTTGATACATATATTGAAATAACGACAATGGAACAAAAGTATGTGACGAAAAAAAACAAGAAAGTTAAAAAATTGCGCGAACTATACCCGGATATTAATATTAATATCGTCTACAAGAAGGATTTTCATTCCTTGTTAGAGCGATTTGGATTTAGCGGAGGCGTTGAAATTGATGAATTTAACAGGAGTTAAAGAGATCCTTTTCAGTGAAGAAGTATTAAAAAAGAGAGTGGCGGAACTGGGTAAGCAAATCAGCGAGGACTATAAAGACAAAAACCCGGTACTTGTCAGCGTGCTTAAGGGTACAATGTATTTTGTGGCAGACTTGACGAGGCAGATTGATATTCCGCTTCAAATTGATTTTATGTCGATCGGAGTATATCCGGGAGTTGCAAAAAACACAGGAATTGTGCGCATCAATAAGGATCTTGATATAAACATCGAAGGAAGGCACGTCCTGATGATAGAGGATATAATCAATACCGGACTTACAATGGGGTATCTCGTTCAAAACATGGAAGCCAGAAAACCCGCAAGCATAAAGGTGTGCACACTGCTTGACAATTCACAAAAAAGGCTCATGAATATTCCGTTGGAATACATAGGCTTTGAGGTCCCTGATATATTGCTGGTCGGCTATGGGATTGACCGCAACCAGGATTTCAGACATTTACCGTATATCGCAAGATATGAAGGCGAGTAAATAGATATTTGAAACCGGAAAAAGTTTAAGCGAAGTCAAATCGGTTCTATGAAGAACCGATTTTTTTATATTTAGCGGAGTAAAAAATATAAATTATTTTGTTAAATATGTAAAATAATGTGGTATTTGGTCATTGTTTAGTTTATAATGTATTTAACAGTTCGACATATACAAATTCTTGGGAGAAAACAGTTAAATGAAAAACGATAACAAACCGAAAATCAAAGAAAACGAAGAAAGCTACCGAACCATAACAGAGAATGTCGCCGATATGATTTCAAAGCATTCACCCGATGGAAGATATACTTATGTTTCGCCTGCATGCAAAAGAATTTTGGGATATGGACAGGAGGAACTTCTTGGCACCAGTCTTTATGATTTGGTTTATCCCGAAAAAATCGAAATATTCAAAGAATACTATTCGGATTTATCGAAAACAACGGATGTCAACACCTGGCCGCATAGACTGCGCCGCAAGGATGGCTCATATGCATGGGTTGAGACCTCAAGCAGAGTAATCAGAGATTCTGATTCAAATGAGCCGGACGAGATAATATGCGTATCAAGAGATATAACCAAAAAAATCGAAGAAGAAAAACTATTTAAAAAAATGGTTGTATTTACCGAGGAACTTTTAAAAACAGGCTCAAAACAGGTGTCTTATCAAAAAATTCTAAACAATCTCTTATATATTTCAAAGGCGAGACTTGGAATTTTAACTTTACTTAACGAAAAAACGGATAAATTTACCACTGTTGCAGTTGCGGGTACGAAAGGTGCAAAAAATAAAGCGGACGAAATAATGGGGTCTGATTTACTGGGAAAAGAGTGGATTAAATATTCCCTTAAGAAGGAGAAATTGAAAGGAAATGTAATTACACGTTTTTCATCAATCAGCGAGATAAGGTGTGAAAATGAGTCGGATATAACTGTACCGCAATTCAATACGCCTTTGGATATAGGGGAAATCGTTGTAACCAAAGTAATTGTAAATGATCAAATTATAGGAGACTTCACTTTGATAATGTCTTCAGGCAAGAAGCTTGAAAACGAAAAGTTCATTGAAATCTATTCAAGACAAATAGATTTGTTTATGGCAAGAATAAAAGCGGAAGGTGAAGTTCTCTTTCTTATAAACAATGACCAGTTAACCGGTTTATATAACAGGAGATACTATGAGCAAAGTCTAAAAATGTTGGATAATGAAAAATATTTTCCTCTGACACTTGTTATGATTGATGTAAATGGATTAAAGCTGACTAATGATGCATTTGGGCATAGAGTCGGGGATGCACTTCTGGTAAAGATTGCAAATATCCTAAAGAGGCAAAGTTTTTCAGATGATATAGTTGCAAGAATTGGCGGAGACGAGTTTGTGATTTTATTGCCGCAGACTGATTTTAAAAAAGCGGAAAAGTTTATTGAGCGCTTAAACGAAGCTATTTCAAATGAGAAATGCCAAAACATTGTTTTGTCGCTTTCAGTCGGGTTTGCTGTAAAAACAGAAGTTTCCGATGACATTGAAGAAATTTATAAAGAAGCTGAAGACAATATGTATAAGCACAAACTATCTGAGAGTTCAGCGATGAAAAGCAGGACAATTGAATTAATTCTAAACACATTATATGAAAAAAATAATATGGAGATGCTTCACTCAAAAAGAGTCAGTAAAATCTGCGAGTCTATTGCATGCAAGATGGACTCGGGAGACGAAAACATTAATCAAATTAAAATAGCCGGTTTGATGCATGATATAGGGAAAATAGCGATTGAAGAGAATATTCTGAATAAAAATCAAACTCTGAATAAAAAAGATTGGAACGAAATTATGAGGCACCCTGAAATAGGGTATAGGATATTAAGTTCGGTAAGCGAATTTTCGGAATTGTCAAAGTTTGTCCTTGAACATCATGAAAAATGGGATGGGACGGGATATCCAAGAGGATTAAAAGGTAAAGGAATTTCATGGCAGGCAAGAATAATCGCTGTTGCAGACGCATACGATGCGATGACAACCGAAAGACCTTACAAAAAAGCCAAGACTAAAGATGAGGCCATAGATGAAATAAACAAATGCTCCGGAACGCAATTTGACCCGGATATTGTCAGGATATTGATTAAAAATATTTTGAGCAAAAGATAGAAGAACCGGAGAAATTATTTTATTTTGGCATTGATTTCCGAAAATATTTGATACCAGAATTGAACAGTGTTTTCAAGCTTGTAATAGTAAACGATATATGGAATCAACAGAAGCAAAAACAATAAGTCCAGCAAAACGATTTCCATTCTTGGGAAAACGATGGTAAAAAAGACGGATATAAGGAAAAAAAGTCCGAAGGACAAGGTTACAAGGAGATGCGTGAGTCTTTCATGCTGCAGGAATTCGATTTTTGATTTATGGTAATCCCGCAAGCCAACCCAATTAAAATTAACGTTTTCAGATTCCAGCGCTTGTCGTATGTAGTTTTCGTGTTCCTTCAAATCCTTCATCACAAGACCGCCTAATCTTGAAGTAATATCTTAAGTATCTTGAAGTAATATCTTAAGTATCTTGAAGTAATATCTTAAGTATATCTTAAAATTTTCTGTTTTCAAATAAAAAAATGATGTATAGTTAAGAAAGAAGAAAATGTTTTAGTTGTTCTGCGCGATAAATGTAAATATTAAGAATAATTACCAATATATGTTTACTATTTATATTGAAAGTGATATTATATTTGCAGAGCATAGCTCTTGAAAAAAAATAGTGCGTATCAAACGGGAGGGGAAGTAAAATGGCGGATAATAGTTCAGAAATTAAATTTGAGATCATTAAGCATTTTGGGGAGATTTCAGAATCTCCAAAGGGCTGGAAAAAAGAACTGAATCTTGTAAGCTGGAACGAAAGGGAACCAAAGTATGATGTGCGTGATTGGGCACCGGACCATACAAAAATGGGAAAAGGAATAACACTGAATGAGGAAGAACTTTCTGCACTGAAGAAACTGATAGGTGAAGTTGACAGCATTGCATGAGGAGAAAAAATAGGGTTTTTATTTTCAAGGGGGAATTGTTATGATTTATCATGGAACGCCAACACTCGAAACAGAGAGACTGGTATTGAGGAAATTTACACCGGAAGACTCGGGAGATATGTTTGAATATGCTTCGGATGCTGAAGTTTCCAAATATGTTACATGGGATACCCACAAAACTATCGACGATTCTTTAGGCTTCATAAAATATACCCTGAACAGATATATGAAGGATGAAACAGGGGAATGGGGTATTGTTTTGAAAGAAAACAATAAATTCATCGGTTCCTGTAGTTTTGTCTGGATGGAGAGCAAAAATTTATGCGGAAATATCGGTTATGTTCTTTCCAGACAATACTGGAACAAGGGAATCATGACTGAGGCGGTAAAACGTCTTATTCGTTTTAGCTTTGAAGAGATGAAACTGAATCGAATCGAAGCGGTTCACTTCATTGAAAACGAGTCTTCCGGCAGGGTAATGCAAAAAGCCGGAATGAAATATGAGGGCTTAATGCGCCAGAAGTATTTTATCAAAGAAAAGTTTCGGGATATAAAACAATATGCAATTTTAAAAGAGGATTGGGAAAAAATAAGTAAAAACGAAAAGTAAAAACGAAAGGGGGGAAGCATACAAATTCAATTGAGAGTCAGATAGTAGGAACTTCCCTGTCCCATTCGTTTATGTATCTTTCAAATTCATCCTTCATAACAGGGATTCGGGTCTCTGTAGAACCGCAGTGGAGACATTTACCGTTCTTAAAGCCCTGCTCGGTACATTTTTCTATTGACACCTGATCACAGCCATAATTGCCGCATTTTGAACACCTGAATATAGGATTTTTACAAATATGCCCTTCCTTGATACCTTGGCAGGTGGAAATATTTAATTTTTCCTCTTCCGTCATATCTACGTGACGTTTTTGATTCATGTTACCGCTTCTTAGCCAGTATCGGTTATTCGGAAATACTTTTGGCATTGAATTCACTCCTTTGAATTAATTTTAAGAGTTGCAATATAGTATTTACCCAAATTAAATCGGTTTCAACACTCATTCGATGTTAGTGTAAAATTGTTGTTGGGTTTTTAAATAAAAAAGTATAGAGGTTGACCTTCTATGATAAAATTTTTGTGACAAACAAAAAACAATAAAAAGAAGGGACCTCTATGAATACAAGAATAGCA
>JBAZRJ010000001.1:0-88339 GCA_041662985.1 Clostridia bacterium | reverse complement strand
CGGCATAATCCGAATTCTCCCTGGTATGATTATAGCTTTTTATTTTATTCAAAAAAGAAAAGGGGGGTGACATAATCGCTGCACAGTTATCACATATTAGGGGTGACATTTTCGCTGACTATTGACAGTGTATTATTTTCGGCCTTTTAAAAGCAAAATTACTTTCATTTTTCTTTTGATAAATGTATAATTCATATATGGGAAGCAAACGGAGCAGTAGCTGATAAATTGCCAAAGATACAGCTTTACACCGTATATTAGGAGGAAAACAATGCCTGAAGGTATTGAAAACAGGATTAAAAATTTGGTAGATATCCTGAATTATCACAATCAAAAGTATTATATTGAGGATTCTCCTGAAATAACCGATTTCCAATATGACAAATTGTATGAGGAGCTAAAAGAGCTTGAGGGAATAAGACCTGACCTTGTCATGTTTGATTCGCCGACTCAACGAGTCGGGGGCAAGCCTCTTGAAGGGTTTCTTAAAGTTGAGCATGAGATTCAAATGCAAAGTCTTTCAGATGTTTTTGATAAAGATGATGTTCATATATTCGACAAAAAAGTAAAAAAATTAGTCGGAGATGATACGGAATACGTTGTTGAAAAGAAAATCGACGGACTTTCCGTTTCGCTTGAATACAAGGATGGCAATTTTATCCGCGGCTCAACAAGAGGAGATGGATTTATCGGAGAAGATGTTACCTTAAACCTTAAAACAATTAAGTCGGTTCCACTTGTGTTAAAAATGGAAATACCGTACATAGAAGTTCGCGGCGAGGTATTTATGCAAAAAAGTGATTTTCTCAAGTTAAATGAATCTCAAGAGGAAGCGGAACTACCGTTATTTGCGAACCCAAGAAATGCAGCAGCCGGTTCTTTAAGGCAGTTGGACTCAAAGATAACTGCCGCAAGAAAGCTTGATATTTTTGTTTTCAATGTTCAAAAGATTGAGGGAGTTAAACTAATAACACATTATGAATCCCTGAAATATCTTGAGAAACTAGGTTTCAAAGTATGTCCGGGATATAAAATATGCAAAACATCAGACGAGATTATTACAGAAATTAATACAATCGGCGAAATCAGGGGTGAGCTCGGATTTGAAATCGATGGAGCTGTGGTAAAAGTAAATTCAATTAGAAGAAGGATTTTATTAGGCTCGACTTCAAAGACCCCAAAATGGGCAATAGCTTACAAATATCCCGCAGAACAAAAACAAACAGTGATAAAAAAAATAAAAATCAGTGTTGGAAGAACGGGTGTATTGACTCCCAATGCTGAATTTGACCCGGTAAAAATCGCAGGATCAACAGTCAGTCGTGCTACGCTTCACAACATGGATTTTATAAATGAAAAGGGGATTAAAATAGGCGATACCGTAATTATTCAGAAAGCAGGGGATATTATTCCCGAAGTACTTGAAGTTGACTTAACAAAAAGGACGGGTACGGAAAAACAATTTGTAATGCCCGAATTTTGTCCTGAATGCGGTGCTGATGTGCGTAGAGAAAACGGAGAGTCTGCTTACCGTTGTACAAATATTAACTGCCCGGCTCAATTATTCAGAAGTATAGTTCATTTTGCTTCAAGAGATGCAATGAATATTGACGGTCTGGGACCTGCGATAATAGATATACTTTTGAAAAACAACTTTATCAAGGGAATTGCTGATTTGTACTACCTGAAAGAGCACTGTGATGAACTTATAACCATAAAAGGTATGGGCAAAATATCTGTTGACAATCTTATTTTATCCATAGAAAATTCGAAATCCAACAATATTGACAGACTAATTTTTGGATTCGGCATTAGAAATATTGGTTTAAAAGCGTCACAAATATTAGCAGAGACTTTTAGATCAATCGATAATATCATTGGTGCAAGTTCAGAGCAATTTGAACTGCTCCCGGAATTCGGACAAATAATGGCAAATAATGTCGAATTGTTTTTTAAACAAAATAGCATAATTGAAACCGTAAATAGGCTCAGGATAGCAGGAGTAAATTTGGTCAGTCACGGAAATAAATTGTTAATTGATGAAAGATTTATTGATAAAATTTTCGTTTTAACAGGAACATTATCCAAATACAGCAGAGAAGAAGCTGGAAATATCATAAAAAACCATGGGGGGAATGTGACCGGAAGTGTCTCCGGTAAAACGGATTTCGTTTTGGCCGGAAAAGATGCAGGAAGCAAACTTGAAAAGGCTCGGGAGCTGGGAATCCGAGTAATTAGTGAGAGCGAATTCGAAGAACTCATAAAGTAATGTGAATATTTGTTAATCACTATGAATATCTTATTAAATAATGGGTAAGTAGAAGTATACTTATCAATTAATTATCGTATGTCAATCAGTCATTAGAGTCGAAATGCACTTAAAAAAACCGAGAACATTTTCGAATACTTTACTTAAGAGATAAAATTTTAGGAGGCGGTAAAAATGAAAAGATTTAAATCTCTGATTAGTCTTATTATTGCGCTGGCATTTTTGATTAGCATTACAGCTTGCGGAGAAGGTACGGCAAGTCCGACACAGACAGTTCAACCATCGCCTGTTCCTTCGACTGTGGTTCAAAATTCAGCAACCACTGAACCGAGCAGCACAAGTTCGAAATTTGTAAAGGTCAACAGCATAAAACTCAGTAAAACTGCGCTGACACTTGAAGTAAATAAAACTTTTTTGCTAAAAGTAACATATTCACCAAAAAACACTACTCAGAAAATTCTTGCTCTTTCAACCAGCGACAGCCTGGTTGCTAAAATTGATGTAACCGGCAAAATAATAGCAATATCACCCGGTAAAGTTAATATTACAGTCAGTGTAAATGCAAATAAAAAAGTAAGCGCAACCTGTGTCGTAACTGTTATACCAACTGTTATCGCATTAAAGACAATTAACATCAATACAAAATCAGTATCTATAAATCAAGGTGCAACATATGCTTTAGCGGCAAGCTATTCACCTGCAACAACAACTCAAAAAGGTCTGAAATTTTCATCAAGTAAGACCAGTGTCGCTACAGTGGATTCGACCGGTACGATTAGAGGAATAAATGCAGGAACCGCTACAATCACTGTTGCATCAACGATAAACAAACTAATTAAAACGACTGTTCAGGTTACTGTTAAACAGGCGGCAGCACAGACGTATAAGGAAAACGGTTTAAGTAAAGTAACCAAAGTAAATTTAAGTCTTGCTTTCTTTAAGGCAGGTGCGGGAGATGCCTGGATGAGATATGCAATAAGCACATTCCAGAATAAGTTCCCGAATGTAAAAATCAAAATAACGTCAGATCCATCAATCGATCTTGCCATCGGGACGAAAATTTCCGCAGGTAACAATGCCGATATGTTTGATATGTTTTCATCTGCAAGACTTATATGGGAACCATATGCGGATAATAATAAAATCCTGAGACTTGATGATATATGGAACAGAGCACCATACGACAGAAGCGGGAAAGCCTTAAAGAATATTGTATTCCCGGGTGCGTACAAATACCAGGTTTACAAGAGACTTGGACATACTTACAGTATTCCTTATTGTATTGATATCACAGGTCTGTTCTATCAAAAAGAATATTTTACATCAAAGAATTGGAATCAGGCACCAAAAACTTATGCTGAGTTTACGGCATTATGCGAAAAGATTAAAGCAGCCGGTGTTTCTCCTATAACATTCTACAAGAATTATCTGTTTGGTTTGGTTAAACCTAAAGAGTTTGAACTTGCGGCTGAAAACGGAAACACCAAGTTTGACTATAATTTTAGAAGGTATATCGGTAAACAGTACACATCACCTGAGGCAATTGAAGTTTATACAAAACTATATGAAATGGGCCAGAAAGGTTATTTCAACTCTGGTTCCGGAACAATCACGCATACAATTTCCCAGATGCAAATTATTCAGCATAAATCCGCAATGGTTGCATCAGGAAGCTGGATACAAAACGAAATGAAGAATTCGGTACCAAAAGGATTTACATGGGGATTCATGGCAATGCCTTTCGTGTCAAGTTCAACACATAAACTTTATGTTCAGCAGGCGTCTGAAGATTCTCAGTTCATTTGGAAAGGAAAGCCTTCGTTGAATCAATTATGGAGCAAAGAGTTTGTATTATGGATGCAAAATCTTTCAATACAGGATCAGATGGTTAAGTATGGCGGACTTATCTCAATTAGAACCGATTATGACGACACCGCTGCAAGACGCGCTAACATTAAAGGAGTTGTTAAGCAAATAGTTGGATTAATGAATGCAAACAAAATCGTACCGATTGAAATAGGCTCACACGAAAGAGTTTTAAAAGATCCTCAAGGCTTAAGCGATTCGGCGTATACTAATTTGGATGAAGTAAGAGCGCGTATCGCATTGGGCAAGGTTAAACCATTGCCTGTACTTGAAAAATCCGAAACATATTTTCAGCAGGCGGTGGCATCAGGGTATAAGTAAAATTAAGTAAATAATATGAAGGGATACCGATAAAAGGTATCCCTTTTATATTGCAGATAATTTGTATATAATGTATTCATGCAAAATTTAAACTCTATTTAGGGACCTATTATGTTAAACAAAACTATTAAAAAAATTAAATGTTTAGATGAATCGGCAATAAAAAAGGTCCAGATTCGTTTGGATAACTTAACGAAACCTCTGGGGAGCCTAGGAAGGCTTGAAGATATCGTTAAGCAACTCGCGGGAATATCCGGGGAACACTATCCTAAAGTCGACAGGAAGACAGTGGTAATAATGTGTGCAGACAATGGCGTCACTCAAGAAAATGTAAGTTCTTGCCCCAAAAGTGTTACTTCCCAGGTCACAAAGAACTTCACCAAAGGTTTTACAGGAATAAATATAATATCGAAGCATGCTAAATCCGAAATTTTAGTGGTTGATATCGGAGTTGATGACGATATTGACTGTAAAGAAATCATTAATAAGAAAATTAAAAACGGAACTTCAAATATCGCAAAAGGTCCCGCAATGTCACGTGAAGAAGCGATAAAAGCTATCGAAACTGGTATTGATATTATAAAAAAATTAAAAGATGACGGTTTTAACTTAGTCGGAACAGGTGAAATGGGTATAGGTAACACAACAACAAGCAGCGCAATTGCATCCGTACTGACAGGAATGTCGGTTGAACGAATGGTTGGAAAGGGCGCAGGATTGAGCACCGAAGGTTATAAAAACAAATTTGATGTCATCAAAAGAGCAATTGAAATCAATAAACCCATGAAGAAAGATCCGATTGATGTATTGTCGAAGCTGGGCGGATTCGACATAGCAGGTCTAACCGGCTGTTTTATAGGTTCGGCCGCATACAGGATGCCCATTGTTATTGATGGCTTCATATCGGCCGTTGCGGCTTTTGTGGCATATAGAATTGAACCGAAGGTAAAAGATTTTATGTTTCCGTCACATTGCTCGGCCGAACCGGGAACTTCAGTTATTTTGGACGAACTTGGTCTTGAGCCAATGCTGAGTATGAAAATGAGACTTGGTGAGGGAACGGGTGCGGCATTGGCATTTAATATCTTTGATGTTGCTGTCGATTTGTATAATAATATGGGAACCTTTGAAGATGCAAAAATTGAACAATATTTACCCTTGGAATAATTTGCTTATGGAGGATAAAATGAAACATACGGTCAAAATTCATAAAAATAATATCATTGTAAAAAAAGAGGTCTCTGACGATATAAATATTATGAGCTTTCTTCATGATAATTCAGTTAATCTCCAAACACCTTGCGGAGGAAAAATGACCTGCGGTAAATGTATTGTGAAGATTATCGGCATTTCTAATACAATTTCTTCAGAGGAACGACAACTTCTTGGTGAAGACCTCATTTCAGGAGGTTATAGACTTGCATGCTTCAATAATATCGAATCCGACATAGACATTTATTTGGATGACGATTATACCGCGTCAATCCTTACAGATGGAAAGACAATTAATCCACAGGTCATCCCGATTGTTGAAAAAAAATATATAAAAAAACAAAATATAAATGCCGGTGATCAAACATCATTTGAGAATAAAATAAAAAAATTAACAGGGGCAAAGGAAATCATAAACCCTTTAAGTTTCCTGAGAAAATCTCTCAGAACAATTGAGGATGGAAATCTAAACGCAACGTTCATAGTGATAAACGAAAAGCTGTCATCTGTGGAATTGAAAGACACATCGAATGTTTTATATGGAATTGCTTTTGATGTAGGTACGACTACTTTGGTAGCGTATCTGTATAATCTTAAAACAGGAGAACGGATTGACATTCATTCTGCGATGAATCCTCAGCAAAAATTCGGGGCGGACGTTATTTCAAGAATAGAATACAGTTCAAAATCAGATGATAATCTAAATCAAGTACATGAATTGATTATAAAAGCTATAAATAAGATCATTATTTCGTTATGTGAGAAAAACAATTTGAACAAAAATGATATTTACGAAACCGTATTTGTCGGTAACACTACAATGATTCACTTTTTAATGCGACTTAATCCAAAAAATATCGGCGTTTCGCCATTTGTAACTGTTACAAATGAAATGTACAATCTGAATCCAAATGAAATCGGAATAAATATGAATTTAGGTGGAATTGTTGTTATATATCCCTGTGTATCTTCTTATATCGGGGCTGACACAGTAGCGGCCGTTTTATCAACAGAAATAAATGAGAAAAAAGAGTTTTCACTTTTAATTGATATAGGTACAAATGGAGAAATAGTAATAGGAAACAACAAAAAGCTTTATTCATGCGCAGCCGCTGCAGGTCCGGCTTTTGAAGGTGCAAACATCAGGAATGGAATTGGCGGCATAGTAGGAGCAATTGACAGTATTTATATGTCGAATTCGGGACTTGCATACAGAACAATTGGCGGGAAACAAGCAATCGGTATCTGTGGATCAGGTGTGGTAGACGCTATTTCGATAATGTTAAGCGAAGGTATTATTGATGAAACAGGCCGTATTGCAGGAAGTGAAGATGACTTGTCGAAAATTAATGAAGGACTGAGAGAACGATTAATAAAAGTTGATGGTCAAAATGCATTTAGAATTGTAACGTCAGACAAAAAAATTGATATAGTTATAACTCAAAAAGATGTACGAGAATTGCAGAATGCAAAAGCTGCGATTGCTGCGGGGATAAAAATCCTTGCAAAAAGTGCAGATATTCCGTTAAAAATGATTTCAAATATTTATCTTGCCGGAGGTTTTGGGAATTTTATAAATATTGATAGTGCAATTAAAATAGGTCTCCTGCCGGATGAGCTTCGGGGGAAAATAATCTCGGTTGGAAATGCTGCAGGAGTCGGTGCCATTGAAGGTCTTCTATCAAAAAAGATATTAAATAAGGCCAACAATCTTGCTAAAAATATTGAGTATATTGAACTTTCTGCATATTCTGATTTTATGAATTTATATGTTGAAAATATGATGTTCGAAAATTAATTTTAAGAGGTGTATTTTGAATATTGGAATTGAAAAAGAAAAATTACGAAAAGAAATGCTGCATATAAGAAAACAACTGAAAAAGACTGATATTGAAATAATGAGCGAAACAATGCTAAAAAAAGTACTTGAAATGGAACTGTATAAAAACAGCGAATTTGTACTGTCATATATTAATTTCGGCAACGAACCAATTACAACGGCTTTTATTGAAACATGTATAAAAGACGAGAAAAGAGTGGCGGCACCATGTATTTTGAATCTGCAAAGCCCTTGCAGGATGGCGTCAATGGAAATTTTTGATTTAAAAGATGATTTGGAAGTCGGTACTTTTGGTATATTGGAGCCAAAAAAGAAATATGCGGAAGAAATAAATCCGAAAAAAATCGATTTGGCAATAGTACCGGCAATAGTATTTGACAAAGAGATGAACAGAATTGGTTACGGGGCAGGATATTACGACGAATATCTGAAATTATTAAGTCCTGATTGCATAAAAATAGGCCTGGCGTTCGATTTTCAGGTAAAAGAAAAAATACCATGCGATGAACATGATATTAAAATGGACATTATTGTCACGGAAATGGAAATATTAAAACAAATTACTTAAAAGGGCCATTTCGATTTTGGGTCTAAAGTTTCAACACCGAGATATCCAAGTATTCCGCGGTTTCCAAACACTTCGCATTCAATATCCTTAATTTTTTCTTCTGAGTAACAGTCTATTTCACCAATATTTTTAACTTTATCGGCAAACTCTCTCAAGGTATCAATCTCGCGTTCCTTTAAGTTTATCTGACATTCATCCGACCTTAATAATCTGTACAACTCAGAAGAATATTCAAAGCCATCATCAACGTCTTTAAGTGCATCTTTTAAAAATATTATAAGTTTCTGAGGTATTTCACGTTCCACAAAATCACCTTCCCGAAAAGTATAATCATTATTATAATTATACAGCATTTTTAATTCATGTAAATATGTAAAATTCCTATTCAATATTTTGATTTTATGTTAGAATAATGACTGGATTAAATTGTCGTTAAATTACAATTCTTGAAAGGGGTTATAAAATGATTTACTCAACAGAAGTCGAAAATATGATTTGTGTCGCAAAGGGGCCTAATCATGGTGCTGCGCCCATACCTGAAGAGGGAAAATGGGTTCAGGCGAAAGAAATTAAAGATATTTCCGGTTTAACTCATGGAATAGGATGGTGTGCGCCTCAACAAGGAGCATGCAAGCTTACTCTAAATGTTAAAGACGGTATTATACAAGAAGCTCTTGTAGAAACTATTGGCTGTTCAGGTATGACGCATTCCGCAGCAATGGCTTCTGAGATTCTCCCGGGTAAAACTATTCTCGAAGCGTTAAACACTGATTTGGTTTGTGATGCAATTAATACATCAATGAGGGAATTATTTCTTCAGATAACTTACGGGAGAACACAAACAGCTTTTTCGGAAGGCGGTTTGCCGATAGGCGCAGGATTAGAAGATCTTGGCAAAGGATTAAGAAGTCAGGTCGGCACAATGTACGGAACTTTGAAAAAAGGTCCAAGATATCTTGAAATGGCTGAGGGTTACATAACAGGTACGGCACTTGATGATAACAGTGAAATTAGTGGATATGAATTTATCCATGTCGGTAAAATGATGGAAATGATAAAAAAAGGTATTGAAGCAGGTGAAGCACTCAAAAAAGCAACCGGGAGATACGGAAGATTTGAAGATGCAGTAAAGGTAATAGATCCAAGGCATGAATAAAATTTAAAATATTAAAATCATTACTGATTTAAGGAGGATTACGAGAATGGCATTGTTTGAAAGCTATGAAAGAAGGATAGATCAGATAACTCCTGTATTAAAAAAATACGGTATGGATAAAATAGAGGATGCAAAAAAGATTTGCAGCGATAAAGGATTTGATCCTTATGAAATCGCAAAATCAATTCAGCCTATTTGTTTCGAAAACGCATGCTGGGCTTATACACTTGGCGCTGCCATAGCAATAAAAAATAACTGCAAGAAAGCATCCGAAGCAGCCGGAAGTATTGGTGAAGGGCTTCAGGCATTTTGCATTCCCGGCTCAGTTGCAGCTGACAGAAAAGTTGGAATAGGACACGGTAATTTGGGGGCAATGCTTTTGAGAGAAGAAACAAAGTGCTTTGCTTTTCTTGCAGGGCATGAGTCTTTTGCAGCTGCCGAAGGCGCAATCGGAATTGCAAAATCTGCAAATAAGGTAAGAGAAGCTCCATTGAGAGTCATCTTAAATGGGCTTGGCAAAGATGCTGCCCAGATTATTTCAAGAATAAACGGATTCACCTATGTTCAAACGAAGTTTGATTACTACAGCGGGGAGCTTAAAATCGTGAAAGAAATTTCATATTCCAAAGGTGACCGTGCAAAAGTAAGATGTTACGGCTCAGACGATGTAAGAGAAGGCGTGGCAATTATGCATAAAGAAGGCGTTGATGTTTCAATAACAGGAAACTCAACTAACCCAACAAGATTTCAACACCCGGTAGCGGGAACATATAAGAAAGAATGCACCGAGCTCGGAAAAAAGTACTTCTCGGTAGCTTCGGGCGGAGGAACGGGTAGAACATTACATCCTGACAACATGGCGGCCGGACCTGCATCTTATGGGATGACCGATACAATGGGAAGAATGCACTCAGATGCTCAATTCGCAGGTTCGTCATCCGTGCCGGCTCATGTCGAAATGATGGGATTCATAGGCATGGGCAACAATCCGATGGTTGGCGCTACAGTTGCTGTTGCAGTTGCCGTCGAAGAATCAATGAAATAAAATATAACAATAAAATCCTTCTACTTCAAAGGGGTAGAAGGATTTTTAAAAAAGGTGAGAACTTGAACAAAAAAAAGAAATCCATAATCATTAATATAATAATACTATCTGTTATTTTTGCAGCTATTCTTTTCGTATCATTAAAATATCTTCCGCAAATTTCAAAGCTGGTCAGTGAACCAAAAAAGTTCAGAGATTATTTGTTGACATTTGGGAACAACAGTGTTTTTGTATTTATTGGGATTCAAGCCCTGCAAGTTATTATTGCAGCTATCCCGGGAGAATTTGTACAAATCGCCGGCGGATACGTTTACGGGACATTTTTGGGGACAATATACAGCTTTGTCGGTATTTTCATCGGAACGGTGATTGTGTTTGGAATGATAAGATTATTTGGATATTCGCTCATCAAAGTTTTTATTTCAAAAAAATCAATAAAAAAGTATGACTTCATTTTAAATTCACCTAAATCGGAATTTGTAATGCTGTTTTTGTTTTTGCTTCCCGCAATTCCAAAGGACATTGTGACTTATCTGGCCGGTCTTACACCCATAAAACCATTAAAGTTTTTTGCGATTGCTATGCTCGGAAGACTTCCAACGTTAGTTGCTTCAACGTATATCGGCTCAAATGTTATGGCCGGAAACTACATAAGGGTAATTGTTTTTGCATCAATTGGAGTCATTATATTTGTTGCCGGAGTAATATTCAGAGATAAAATAATAAACATTTTTGTAAAGAAAAACAAAAATGACGATACCGATTAGCAATTCAGCTTTTATTCCTAATCTGCAATAAATTTGTCCATCAATGTATATCCGTTTTCGATTAATATTCCTGACTTACGCGCCTGAAATTCGTCATATCCGGTAACACCGGAATTAACTCGTTTGCTCTTTTGATACAAAAGATAAGGAACCGGTTCGGGAGTATGTGTCCTTAAAGATAATGGAGTAGCGTGGTCGGGAAGAATGAGTACCTTGTAATCATCATATTTCTCAAGCCCTTTTAAAATAGGTCCCACAATCTTTTCATCAATAAGCTCAATTGACTTCACTTTTTTGTCAATTTCATATCTATGTCCGCACTCATCAGGTGCTTCTATGTGTACGTAAACAAAATCACTTCCGGATTCAAGTTCTTTTAAAGCAGCCTCAGTTTTTCCTTTGAAATTCGTATCAATATTTCCTGTTGCGCCTTCAACATCAACCGAATTGAGCCCTGCACATATTCCTATTCCTTTTACCAGATCGACGGCAGAAACTACAGACCCTTTAATGCCGTATTTATCACTGAAACGAGGGAGAGACGGTTTTTTGCCTTCACCCCAAAGCCAAATTGAGTTAGCCGGCTTCAAACCACGTTGAATACGCGAAACATTTACAGGATGTTCCTCCAAAAACCCATTGCTTTTGACCATCATTTCAAGAAGTTTCTCTCCGTACACACCGGCAGGAAGATATTTTGAAATCCTGCGTTCCAATATGTCATGGGGAGGAGTGAGCATAAGGTTTGTAAAACCATTTTTCCATATCATGCAATGTCTGTAAAATTTGCCGGGATAAAATTTAAAACTGTCTGTCATCAGATTCATATTAATTGTCTTTATAAGTTCTGCGGCCTCTTCAGACGTTATTTCATCGGAACTGTAATCTATCATCGTTTTATTGTTATACTCAGGCTCATCGGATAAAGTGACAAGATTACACCTTAAAGCTATATCAGTTTCAGACAAATCAACCCCCATGCTTATAGCTTCAAGAGGGGATCTCCCGGTATAGTATTTGTCGGGGTCGTAACCTAAAACAGAAAGGTTTGCAGTGTCGCTTCCCGGTGGTATTCCGTCCGGAACAGTCTTCACAAAACCATTTTCAGAATTTCTTGACAATGAGTCTATATTTGGTTTATTTGCAAATTGCAGCGGTGTTTTGCAATCGAGCTGCGGTATAGGATAATCAGACATTCCATCCCCTAGAATAACAACATACTTCATATTTGCCTCCATTGAAGAAAGAGAGTAGTATAAAATTAAAAGTTCAACTATTTAAATTATAGCAAAAATTTCCGTCATTTAATAGTTTCGTTAAAAATATTGCCGGTTTTGTTTATAAATATCCATTTATAAATAGTATGATGATAATAATATATATACTTTGGGTATATATTTTGCTATAATACAAAAATGTGCAAATGAGCAAGAGAAAATATTTAAGCGGAGTGTTAACGAAGAATATAATATGATGGCAAAAAGGTCAAAGGACAAAAGAGCGATATGTTAAACGAATTTTCGAGAACGGAATTGTTAATAGGACATGACGCAATTGAAAAACTATCAAAAAGCAAAATTGCTATATTTGGTGTTGGAGGAGTCGGTTCGTTCGCTGCTGAAGGATTGGCAAGATCCGGGATTGGAAATTTTGTGCTGATTGACAGCGACATAGTTTGCATTACTAACATTAACAGACAGATTCATGCGACAAGCAGGACGATTGGACTTCCAAAGGTTGAGGTGATGGCCGAAAGAATTAAAGAAATCAATCCAAATGCGAAAGTGAAGACGTTTAAAACTTTTTATTTACCTGGACTGGAAGAGGATTTAATTAGCGATGATTGTGATTATATTATTGATGCCGTCGACACGGTTACAGCTAAAATCGGGTTGGTTCTGCACGCAAAGAAAAATAATATTCAAATAATAAGCAGTATGGGTACAGGAAATAAACTCGATCCGACAAAACTTGAGATTTCGGACATTTCAAAAACTTCAATATGCCCTCTCGCAAAAGTTGTAAGAAAAGAACTTAGAAGTATCGGAATCAATAGCTTAAAGGTCCTATATTCCAAAGAGCAGCCTGTCGTAATTGAAAAAAATTACTCGGAAGAATGTACATCAAAAAAGCATATTCCGGGAAGCATATCTTTTGTTCCTTCAGTAGCCGGATTAATAATTTCAGGTGAGGTAATTAAAGACCTGATAAAGGAGAGGCATGATGTTTGAGAAAAGACTAAATATTTTTGCGGGTCATTTTGGCAGCGGCAAAACCGAAGTTGCGGTCAACTATGCTTTGATTCTCTCTAAAATGGGCTTTAAGACAGCCATTATCGATTTGGATATAGTTAATCCTTTCTTTAGAACTGCGGATATTAATGACTATTTGAAAAGTAAAAACATTCAAACCATTTTGCCTGTGTATGCGAATACAAATGTAGATATTCCGGCTCTCCCTGCGGAAATAAGCACGGTTTTTGAAAACAAAGAATTTACGGCCGTGTTTGATGTTGGAGGCGACGATCTGGGTGCAAAAGTTCTGTCACGTTATAAGAATGAAATCATTAAAGACAATTATGAAATGTTTTGTGTAATAAACACGAAACGACAGTCCACAGACTCAGTAGATAAAATCGAGACCATGATTAAAGAAATAGAGAATTCTTCGGGGTTAAAAGTAATGGGTTTGGTTAATAACACAAACCTTTTATCTGAAACAAAAATAAATGATTTAGTAAAAGGTCAGAAAATCATTGAAGTTGTATCGGACAGGATGGAGATACCCGTGTCGTTTATCAGTTCATTCTTAAACGAAAATCTATTAAGTGAAAAGTTTATTGATTATGATATATTCGAAATGAAAAAACAAATATTTTTGCCATGGGAAAAATAAGATATATTTCTATCTTGTCAATTCAACTTGAAAATAGGATTAAAGAGTTTTATAATGTAGAAATATGCTATTAATTTGATTTATCCGGATTATGAGGTGAGAGAAAGTATGTCAAAGGTAACTTTTGATGATAATAAATGCAAGGGCTGTAAGCTTTGTATCGAAGTTTGTCCTAAAAAAATAATTGAAATTGACGAAAACAAATTCAACAACAAAGGATTTCATCCGGCCGGGGTTAAAGATAAAGAAATGGAAAAATGTATTGGTTGTGCGTTTTGTGCGACAATATGCCCTGATTGTGTAATATTGTTGAAAAATAGTTTAACCATGGAGGAACGCATATATGAAAGAGAAGTTTCTAATGAAGGGTAATGAAGTCATCGCAGAAGCTGCAATACGAGCAGGGTGCAGATTCTACTTCGGATATCCCATAACACCCCAGACTGAAGTCGCACATTATATGGCAAAGAAAATGCCTAAGATTAACGGCACATTTGTCCAGGCAGAAAGCGAAATCGCAGCAATTAATATGGTTTATGGAGCTGCAAGCGCAGGAGCAAGGGCAATGACATCCTCCTCAAGTCCCGGAATCAGCCTGAAACAGGAGGGTATTTCTTATCTCTCCGGATCTGAATTACCTGCAGTTGTAGTCAATATTGTAAGGGCAGGACCCGGTTTAGGAGGAATATTGCCGGCTCAATGCGATTATTTCCAATCAGTAAAAGGCGGCGGCCATGGTGATTACAACCTTGTTGTTTTAGCTCCTTCGGGTGTTCAGGAACTTTACGAACTGACAGTTGAGGCATTTAATATTGCCGACAGGTATAGAGTTGTTGTAATGATTATGGGCGACGGTATTTTAGGTCAAATGATGGAAGCAGTTGAATTCAGAGAAGTAGAGAATATTGAAACCGTAAGTAAAGACTGGGCGGTTACCGGCACACATATGAAAAGAGAACATAATATTATCACATCAATTTATATAAATCCTGAAGTTCTTGAGAAACATAATCTTAAACTCCAAGCCAAATACAAACTGATTTCGGAAAAAGAAAAAAGAGTTGAAACATATAATTGCGAAAATGCAGATATAATTGTTACCGCATACGGTACGGTTGCAAGAATAGTAAAAAATGTTATTAAAGATGCAAAAAAAGAGGGGATAAACGTCGGCTTAATAAGACCAATTACTTTATGGCCATTCCCTGATGAAGCTTATAAAAAACATTCCGACCATGTCAGTGCTTTCTTAACTGTTGAAATGAGCGCAGGGCAAATGGTCGAGGATGTCAGACTGTCCGTGAACGGTAAAAAGCCGGTATACTTCTTAGGGAGAATGGGCGGAATGATACCAACTCAACAGGAAATATTAGATAAAATCAAGACTATTGTAAAGGGGAATTAATATGTCTACTGTAATCAAAAAGCCACATGCGTTGATGGATATATCAATGCATTACTGTCCGGGTTGCACCCATGGGATAATTCACAGATTAATTGCCGAAGTTCTTGACGAACTGGATGTTGAGGGCACAACCGTCGGAATATCTTCTGTTGGATGCACTTATAACAATTATGAATACTTTAATTGCGATATGGTTCAATCTGCACACGGAAGAGCTCCTGCTGTTGCGACAGGTGTTAAAAGAGTAAATCCCGACAATGTTGTTTTCACTTATCAAGGTGACGGAGATCTTGCCGCTATTGGAACAGCTGAAATTATTCATGCCGCTGCAAGAGGAGAAAAAACCACAACCATATTCGTCAATAACGCTATCTATGGAATGACAGGCGGTCAAATGGCTCCGACAACTCTTGTCGGTCAAATAACTACAACGAGCCCATACGGCAGAAACCCTGAAGTAAACGGGCATCCTATTGATGTATGCAATTTGATTTCAACGCTGGAAGGTGCGGTTTTTGTTGAGAGGGTCTCAATGCACGATATAAAAAATATTAATAATGCTAAAAAAGCTATTAAAAAAGCTTTCATGATTCAAATAGCAAAAAAAGGTTTTTCGATAGTTGAAGTTTTATCTTCGTGCCCCACAAATTGGGGTTTAGAGCCTCAGGATTCCATGAACTGGATCAAAGACAATATGGTTCCAAAATATCCTGTTGGAAATTTCAAAGGGAAGGATTTGGAGGTGTAGTAAATTGTCAAATCAAGAGATAATAATTGCCGGTTTTGGAGGGCAGGGAATCCTGTCGGCAGGAAGACTACTGGCTTACGCCGGAATGATTGAAAACAAATATGTTTCATGGCTCCCTTCCTATGGACCTGAAATGAGAGGCGGTACTGCAAACTGTCATGTAATTATATCCGATGAGCCAATCGGTTCGCCGATTTTAAACGAAGCAACAACTCTCATTGTAATGAATGGACCATCTTTGGAAAAGTTCGAGGATATTATCGTAAGCGGTGGTAATATAATTTCAGACAGTTCATTAATTGAAAATAAGTCGAAGCGAAAAGACGTGAATTTATATGAAGTTCCGGCTACAAAAATAGCATCTGATATGGGAAATCTAACTTATGCAAACATTGTACTTTTAGGGAAACTAATTGAAGTAACAGGAATTATTAAAAAAGAGAATTTTGAAGCGGCGTTGTTGAAAGTTCTGCCGTCAAAAAAGCACTATATGATACCAGAAGAAATGAATGCTTTAGAAAGCGGCATTAATTATAGAAACTAGCATAATGCCTCAGGTGATTTTTAGGTGATTTTTTTGGGAAACATCGATATTCTATCAATTATTATAGTTGTAATATTTCTGGCTCCAATAATATTTGGTGCTGTAAGAAAATTTAAGCAAAACGGTTTATTTAATTTGCTTAACGGGATAATTTATACAATAGAGGTTTTAATATGCCTTGTATTATCGGTTTATTTGTCAAAAATGATTTTCTTTGAAAACACGAAGGGGATTTTTAAGAAAATATATGATTTTATACCTGCTTTTATCAGAAATTCCTTGATAGGAAACAATGTTCTGATATTTATAGTTGTTATCCCTGTGATTTTTGTTGTTTCAATGGTGCTGATTTCATTAATCACAACACCTTTAATGATTTATGTAATTAATCCTTTCTCAGATTATCTGGACAAAAAAATTAAAAAAACGGGAACAATTAAGAGACACATCATTGCCGCTTTAATGGGTATACCAACAGGATTATGCTTTGTTATAATCGTTGTACTGATGTTGAATGTTTATTCATACTTCTTTTATAACCCTAATCTGAAGAGTATCTTAACAAATTCATATGCTTATCAGTTGATTTACAGAAATACGGTACTTCCTGTTATTGACTCGAGTTTAGTAAAGAAGATTCCTGTTTTGTTTAATGATTCTTTTAAGAAAATCACTGCATCCGGAAATACGAACAACAGCCAAACTCAGAATAAAATCAAGATAATCGAATACTTCAACGGGGTAACAATAGAAGAAGCTGTAAAATCAAACTCACAGATTGACAATAAAGCCAGAGACCTGGTAAAAACAGAAAAGACCGAAACCATGAAGGCGTATCTATTGTATAAATGGATAAGTGAAAACATTTACTATGACTACGATAAAGCAAACAGAATTGTAAATAAATTAAATGATGTTAAATCCGGTTCGATAGTCGCTTATGAGAGCAGAAAAGGTATTTGTTTTGATTATTCATGCTTATACGTTTCGATGTGCAGAGCGGTAAACCTTAAGGTAAGACTGATTACAGGGCTTGGGTACAGCGGTTTGTCCTGGGGTGACCATTCCTGGAATGAAGTATATTCAAGAGAAGAGAATAGGTGGATAAGTGTCGATGCAACTTTCGGAAAAGCTTCTAACTACTTTGACAATCCAACTTTCGGGAATGATCATACCGACAGAGATTTACAGCAGCAATGGCAGTAAATATTGATATAACATTTAAGGGGGAATAGAAATGAAAAAAGTAAATGTAAAGAGTCTTACAAGAGCAGGAATTTTGCTCGCATTGGTTATTGTTGTTCAATTGATTGGAACCATAATACCTGCACCTGCAAACAGCTTTGTGGTCGGACCGCTTGTGAACGCGTGTATTCTGGTAGCTACAGTTGCTTTAGGAATCTGGGGAGGTGTTGCGATTTCCGTTATTGCACCATTTTCATCATTGCTTTTCAATCATGCCGGAATTTCATTGGTTTTATTACCTTTCACACCTTTTATTGCAATAGGCAACATATTGTTTGCAATAGTCTTTTTCATCCTGTATAAAAAAAGCAATATTGTGGCAGTTGGAGCCGGTTCTGTTTTGAAATTTGCATTTCTTTGGAGTGCAATAATTCTGTTCTTAAATATTTCAAACATTACAGGTGTCGTTGCAAAAACATTCTCATTCCTGTTCAGCTGGCCTCAGCTAATCACAGCAGTGGTGGGTGGTGCCGTTGCATTATTGGTTATTAAGGCGCTGGGTAAAACTATAGATGAATAATTAAATTACCAAATATAATTAAAGACAAATTCGCTTTTATTAGGTTGAATTTGTTTTTATTTGAAGAAATATAATGTATAATTAAGTCAATTAACAGATAACGAGGTCTTATATGAGTGATAGTTCAAGAACGGTTTTAACGATTGTGGTTTTAGTGGTAATATTTTTGATCGCAATGTCATTGCTAAGATGGCTCATTGCGGTTCTGCTTCCTGCTGCAATAGTAATAATTGCATGTTATTTAATTTACAAAGTCTTTTTTAGGGGCAGATAATTCCTGTCTTTAATATTTTTCAAAAGAAACAGTATCCTTTAAAGGTTTTCTAAGGTCATTATGTCTTTCAGGTGAAGCGATTTCACCGGATTCATATCCAATAGCCAATAAATTTATCGGCTCCAGATTTTTCGGAATATTGAATTCGTCTTTAATTATATCGGGTTTGAAAGAACACATCCATAAGGAGCCCAGACCGAGTTCTGTAGCCTGCAGCATCATATGTGTGGTTACTATGCTTATATCAATGTCAACTATATTTTTTCCGTCATATGCTCTTTTCCATGTGACACTCGAATCTCCGCAGACTATCAGAATCATTGGCGCTCCAAAAGTATTTGCGGCTTTTTTAATCTTATTCAACCCCTCTTCGCTTTGAACAACAATTATTCTTTGCGGTTGTCTGTTACAACCTGTTGGAGCTACTCTGCCGACCTCAAGTATTTTCATCAGGTCCTCGTTTTCAACCGGTTTTGATAAATAGCTCCTGCAGGAATATCTCTTTTTCGCAATATCCAAGAACTTCATATAATCACCTCATTGTTTTCAGAACATATTCATTTCTTAATTGCTGATTATCCTTCAAAGTATAATTTAATAATACATTTTATATCCGGCTCAATCAAGAAGTTTTATCGGTAGTTATTTGCAAGTTTTATCGGTAGTTATATTTGCAAATATGTTAAAGTTGAAAAAACAGCTAGTCTGCAATATAATAAAATTAAGAGAATATATTGAATAGGAGAGAGATGATGAAAAAATTAATTGTTCTGTTATTAACAGTAAGTCTTATAGCTATGTGCTTTCCTATTACAGCCTCAGCTTCCAATGTTCCTTCAGTAGCCGGAACAGCCGTCTCAGGTACGGAATACTCAGGTACGATGGCTCTCGATAATGTCAGCAATCCTATTCCTGTCAGATATAACTTGAACGTAGCCCAGAATTCTATAATCCGAATTTTTCTGTACACACAACAACAGGATTCAAATCTTTATATCGGAAGCCCTGACAATCCTTATTCAGCTGGCACCAATGGAATAGTTGAATTCAGCGGATATCCGATAACACTAATCGGCGATTTCTACGATCCTGCGATCAAAGTTATTTCTTCGTCGCGATTCTCAGTGAGTGCGGACAAAAGAAACACGCTTTCTTACACGGAAATGTTCAGTAATGTTGCAAAAGGAAATTATTTTATCGATTTAACGGGTTACACATACAGATTTAAAATAATTGTTTATCCGTTGAAATACAAGGATGATTTCACGGGAGGAACAACAGAGACTGTCTCGACGGCCGCAAGCTATACTTTAGGCAGCGTTCGGGAAGGAAACATGATATTTAACGGGCCGACAAACAATATTTTCCCGGATAATTATTACGACTGGTATAAATTTACCGTTAAAACTCCCGGTAATTACACACTAAGTTTCTCAAACGATGGTTTTTTGCAATGCAATGTTTCAATACTCGACAATAACGGATATTACTTTACAGACGCATCAAAATCAAGCTTCGAAACAGTTTTTCCTGCAACGGATACCTCAGGAATTTTTGCAACTTTTGATAACCATGTCAGTGGGGCGAGAACCTTAACCAAAACAATTAAAATAGCCAAAGCGGGCACATACAAGATTAAAATCGCTCAGAGAGCTTGGACTTCAGGCTCATATAAGTTTTCAATCAAAGCTCCTGTTGTTCTAAAGAAAATTGTACCTGCCAAGAACACTGTTTACATGAAAGTCGGAGCCAAAACAACAAATGCCATCACGGCAATCTACAGCAATAACACAAAAAAGACAGTAACAACAGCAGTTTCGCTGAAAGCATCGAACAAATATGTTGCAGTATATAAAACTACAAGCATAAGGGCCGTTAAAAAGGGAACAACCGTAATTACGGCAACCTACAAGGGGATTAAAACAACTTATAAAGTTATTGTGAAGTAAAAGTATAAAAAGGTAAATTTCATAATCAAACTGCAAAAAACCCGGAAGAAAATTCTCCGGGTTTTTATGTTTGGCAGGGGAGACAGGACTCGAACCTGCAACCGACGGTTTTGGAGACCGCTACTCTACCAATTGCGCTACTCCCCTACGAAATAGACGATTATAAGTATACAGCAGCGATGTTTTCATGTCAATAATTAAATGCTCTCGCTACTACATAATTTATAATTATCGTATTTGTTATAAAAATGGTTTTATGGTATCATTTTATTTGACTGAAAACGAAACAGGAGGCAAGGAAATGGATAAATGTCTTGGATTTATAGGGACAGGAAATATGGGTTCCGCAATGATTAAAAGTATAGTAAAATCGGGGATAATTTCACCAGGAAATATATCTATTTATGATATCGACAAAAAAAAGTTAACCGACCTGGCTTCCGAAACAAATACAAGCGCCCTTGACAGCGCAAAAGAGGTTGTTTTAAAGTCAGACGTAATAATTCTTGCCGTTAAGCCAAATATGGTTAAAAGTGTGCTTTCTGATTGCATAGATGCGTTTAGTGCAGACAAACTGCTCGTAACAATAGCCGTCGGAATCCCAACCGATTTTTATAAAGAAATTTTAGGCAAGAATAAAAAAGTTGTCAGAGTCATGCCAAACACCCCTGCATTGGTTGGTGAAGGAATGTCGATTATTTCATGTCCCGAAAACATTTCAAAGAATGACTGTGAAACAGTGCTGGAATTATTCAGATGTGTAGGTAAGGTGGAGTTGCTTGACGAAAACCTGATGAATGAAGTTACGGCACTCACAGGAAGCAGTCCCGCATATGTTTATATGTTTATTGAAACTATGGCTGATACAGCAATTCAATCCGGAATACCTGAAAATCTCGCCTACACTTTAGCAGCTCAGTCAGTTCTTGGATCTGCAAAAATGGTTCTGGAAACAGGATTACACCCAAGCATTCTTAAAGATCAGGTCTGTTCACCCGGCGGAACAACGATTGAGGCCGTCCGGGCTCTCGAATCAAATGGATTCAGAAATTCAATAATTGATGCAATGAATGAATGTACAAAAAAGGCAAAAGAAATAGGGCAAACCTACAGTTGATTTTTCGAAGGGAATAAAAAATGAAAAAGGTTATTATTTATACTGATGGTGCATGTTCCGGAAATCCCGGCGATGGCGGCTGGGCGGCAATTCTGAGACACGGAGATAAAATTAAGGAAATTTTCGGTTTTGAGAAGGATACCACAAACAATAAAATGGAGCTTCGTGCCGCTCTTGAAGCGCTTAAATGCCTTAAGGAATCTTGTGAAATAGATCTATACAGCGACAGTGCTTATCTTGTAAATGCTTTCAACGAAGGATGGATAGAAACCTGGCAGAAAAACGGATGGAAGAACGCAAATAAGAAGAAAGTCAAAAATATAGAATTTTGGCAGGAATTAATTGCATTGGCAAACGGCAACAGAATTACCTGGAATAAAGTAAAGGGTCACAGCGACAACGAATTCAATAATAGATGCGACGAGCTTGCTACAGGCGTTATAGAAGAAATGCGAAACCGTGAAGTCGATTGATATTGGATTAACTCATTTAACAACAGTAATTTTGGAGGAAATCAAATGGATTATTACGAAAAAACCATAGATGAAAAGCATATCTATAGGGGAAATGTTATTGATATAAGCATGCAAACCGTAATTCTACCCAACGGTAAAATAACCACCAGAGATATAGTAAAGCACCCCGGAGCAGCGGTTATCATTCCAATTAGCGCCAATCGTGAAATATATCTTGTTGAACAATACAGAAAGCCAATTGACTGCATAACCCTTGAAATCCCTGCAGGTAAACTCGATGAAGGAGAAGAGCCGATAAAATGTGCAGCAAGAGAATTGAAGGAAGAAACAGGACTTGAAAGCAAAAATATTAAACATATTGCAAGTGTACATAGCACACCCGGATTTTCAAACGAAATACTCCATCTGTTTGTCGCCACAGAACTTACCGAAGGAAAATCAAATGCCGATGAAGATGAATTTATTTCTTCTGTTAAGATTCCTATCGAAAAAACGATAAAAATGATTTTAGACGGAGAAATTACTGATTCAAAAACAATAATAGGGATTCTTCTTGCAGATAAAATTGTAAAAAATGAAATAAATATCGATTAGCACGTTAAGTTGTAATCTCGTAAGAACGTGTATGGAATTTTCTTTGGAGCGTGGTTATATGAGGATGTACGATATAATTGAAAAGAAACGCGACGGATATGTATTAACAGCAGAAGAAATCAATTTTTTTATAAATGGATTTTCAACTGGGAACATTCCTGATTATCAGGCATCAGCACTTCTGATGGCTATATATTTAAGAGGAATGACCGAAGATGAAATATTTAATTTGACGGGAGCAATGATACATTCGGGTGAAATTTTCAATCTCTCATCAATTCCGGGAATAAAGTTTGATAAGCACAGCACAGGCGGGGTAGGTGATAAAACCACCTTAATAGTTGCACCCGTTGCAGCAGCCTGCGGAGTCCCGATTGTCAAATTGTCCGGTAAGGGACTGGGGCATACCGGCGGGACTATTGATAAGTTAAACTCAATTCCGGGATTTAATTCAAATCTCACAATCGACCAAATTATAAGCAATGTCAGAAAAATCGGTCTGTCAATCTCAACGCAGACAGGAAACATTACTCCCGCAGATAAAAAAGTCTATGCTTTAAGGGATGTAACTGCAACTTCTGACTGTATTCCGCTGATTGCAAGCAGTATTATGAGCAAAAAAATCGCTACCGGTTCAGATGTAATAGTTCTTGATGTTAAAACAGGAAGCGGCGCTCTTACAAAGTCCATTGATGATTCAATAAAACTTGCCAAACTTATGGTTGGAATAGGCAGAAAATTCAGTAAGAAAACTGTAGCTTTTATTACTGAAATGGACAACCCTCTCGGTTATTCAATCGGAAATTCACTTGAAATCATTGAAGCAATTGAGACGCTTAAAGGACGGGGACCAAAAGATCTTCTTGATATATCAATTGTTATCAGTTCGAAAATTCTGGAGCTTGCCGGCAAAGGAAATCCAGAACATTGCACTGATCTTGCAGTGAACTCAATTAAAAACGGCACTGCGTTGAATAAATTTGCCGAATTGATAAGCATTCAAGGCGGCAATCGAGATGTAATTTACGATTACTCGCTGTTTGGTGAATCAAAGTTACAACATGAGGTTACTTCCGATGCAACGGGATACATTTCTTCGTATAACACAAAATTGATTGGGATAGCTGCAATGATTTTGGGCGCCGGAAGAGAAACCGAAGACAGTTTGATTGACAATAACGCAGGTATAATACTTAAAGCAAAGGTCGGTGATTTTGTAACAAAAGGCGACACTCTTGCTACTTTTTACTCTGATTCAGAAAACAAGTTAATCGAATCAAACAGCATTTTTAAAAAATCAATTTTGTATTCAAGTGAAAAGCCTGTTATCAAACCGCTTATTCACTCTTTTATAGATTAATAACATCTCTAAGACACCTTGGATACTGCGTATACAAGGTTGACGCAGATATTAAATAATGTTACTATAATTTAATAAATGACGATATTTCCCAACGGAAGGTGGTTACAATGTTTAATTCAAAAGCCTTAACACTAAATTCAAACAATCACTTGACAATCGGCGGCTGCGATTGCATGGAATTATCCATGAAATACGGCACCCCTTTGTATGTGATGGATGAAGGTTTAATCAGAGAAAACTGCAGGAACTATACAGACGCGCTGGCAAAGCATTATAAAGGTAAAGGCCTTGTTTTATATGCAAGCAAAGCATTTTGTACGATTGCTATGTGCAATCTTGTTAAAGATGAGGGAATGGGTCTTGATGTTGTTTCCGGAGGAGAACTTTATACGGCGATAAAGGCCGGTTTCCCGATGGATAAAATCTATTTTCACGGTAACAATAAAACCTATGAAGAAATAGAGCTTGCTATAAACAACAATGTCGGAAGAATTGTTGTGGACAATGTTGAAGAACTTGAGACAATAAACAGCATTGCTCTGATTTTTGATAAAACAATCAATATTTCATTCAGAATTAAACCCGGAATTGAAGCGCATACACATGATTTCACTAAAACCGGTCAGATAGATTCTAAATTCGGTGTCGCTCTGGAAAACGGAGAGGCCTATGAAATAATCAAAATGGCTTCAAAAATGTCAAACGTCAGCGTTAAAGGCATTCACTGCCATATTGGTTCGCAGATATTCGAGCTGGCGCCTTTCCAAACTGCAGCTGAAGTAATGATAGATTTGATGGTAAAGGTCAAAAAAGAACTGAATATTGAAATAACAGAATTGAACCTTGGGGGCGGATTTGGAATTAAGTACATTGATGAAGATACTCCTTTGGAATGCGAGGATTATATTAAAGCCGTCGTTGAATCCGTAAAAGGTGAATGCGCAAAAAACAACTACAATCTGCCTGTCCTGCTGTTTGAACCAGGAAGGTCAATTGTCGGCTCTGCGGGAATCACGCTTTATACAGTCGGAGCAGTGAAGGATATCAAGAACGTCAGAAAATATGTATCCGTTGACGGCGGGATGACCGATAATCCAAGATACGCATTATATAATGCAAAATACGATGCAGTTCTTGCAAGCAGACCTTGCGACGAAAAAACTGAGACTTTTACAATAGCCGGAAAATGCTGCGAGTCAGGCGATTTATTGATAAAAGATATTAAATTGCCAAAAATAAAAGCAGGTGATCTTCTTGCTGTTCTTGCAACCGGTGCTTACAATTACTCAATGTCGAGCAACTATAATCGAACTCCGCGACCTCCTGTTTTGTTTGTTTCAAATGGTTCGTCAAGAATAGTTGTAAAACGCGAAACTTACGACGACATTGTCCGAAACGATCTTCAATAATTTCCGACTGTTTGTTACGGTAAAAAGTCGGGTAAATATACGATCATGGATAATATAAAAAGAAAATCAAACAAAAATTCATTGAAAAAAATCTTATCCCTTGGATTGATAGTCTTGGGGATAGGATTCGTTTCATGGGCGGCGTTCCATGTATTTTCACAGCCAAACTATTATTTTAAATCGTCTGAAATACGCTTGTCTCCAACTCCTGCAGCTCCAACTCCTGCGACGAATAACACTTCGGAGCACAATTCAAAACCCGCCAAAAAAGACATTTCAAAAACCGTAAATAAAGATTCTTCAAAAAAACCAAATGTATATAGCAAATCTCTGAGTGTCGGTGAAAACATTGGCAGTCTTATTATTCCTAAGCTTAGTCTGAAATTTCCTATAATTCAGGGAACAGGCGAACCGGAATTGGCATTGGGAGTCGGACATTTTATTAAAAGCGCATTGCCCGGAGAAAATGATAATTGCGTCCTTTCAGGACACCGTAATACGGTTTTTGCAAGACTTGGTGAAATCAAAAAAGGAAGTCAATTAATTATTCAAACTTCATCCGGTATTTTTATCTATAAAGTAACCGGAACAAAAATCGTGCACGCAAACGACAGAACGGTTATCGTTCATACCGGTCACACTGTATTGACCTTGACAACATGTTATCCGTTTATTTATAACGGTCATGCGCCTGACCGTTTCATCGTTTCGGCTGATTTGGTAACAGATAGATGAATCATGAAATCGAATGATTATTTTTCACATGAATGGAGCCGATATACCAAATATCCATGAAAGCAAATTAAGTGGAAAATCTATTATAGGTGTAAGTATTGAAAAGCCAAAGAATGTCGGAAGAACTATCAGACCAATAAGAATATACATTCCGTATCTTTCAAGTATGTAACCGGCCCTTGTATTTCGAATCGGAAGTATATTCATCAATATATGAGAACCGTCCAAAGGCGGTATAGGAATAAGATTGAATATGCACAAAACCAAATTTATATAAATCGTATAGTTAAATAGTTTTAAAAAAACAATTAAAATATTTGTATCTAATGTTGAAATGCTGGGTATTACGAAAGTTATAAAAATTTTATAAAATCCCGTAAACAAAATTGCCAACAGGAGATTCGTCACAACTCCCGCCAGAGAAACAAGATTTTCATCTCTTATCGGCTTTTTATAATAGCGCGTGTCAATTTGAACAGGTTTTGCCCAGCCGAATCTAAATAACAGCAACATCAAAAATCCAACAGGATCGATGTGAGCAGTCGGAGAAAGTGAAAGTCTGCCAGTGGCTCTTGGAGTTGGGTCTCCAAGCCTGTCTGATACAAAAGCATGTGCGAACTCGTGAAAAGTTATACCGATTAAAATTCCGGGCAATAACAGTAGTGTATCTATTAAAAAATCAAAATTAAACATTTTTCTACTCCCTTAATTAATGTATTGTTAATAAATTATAGCATAAATATATTATTAATTGACAGTTTAACTTTGAAAATTTACAATTAATTAAATAACGAATATAATGTTAACGGTATATGAAATGTTCTATCTTACTTAATCAGCTTTAAAATAACTTCAATTCTGTTATAAACATCAAAGGAGTGTGGAATCATGGATAAGGGAAAAATCTTAAGCGGTATGAGGCCAACAGGTTCGCTGCACCTGGGCAATTACTTTGGGGCGCTTGAAAACTGGGTTAAATTGCAGAACGAATATAAATGTTTTTACTTTATCGCTGATTGGCATGCGTTAACAACCGGATATGAGGACACTTCAGATTTGAAAAACAATATTAATGATCTTGTTATCGATTTTCTGAGTGCCGGTCTTGACCCCGAAAAATCAACAATTTTTCTTCAGTCGAGTATTAAAGAACACGCCGAATTGTTTCTGCTTTTTTCAATGTCGACACCATTATCGTGGCTGTTGAGATGTCCTACATATAAGGACCAGCTTTCGCAAATAAAAGACAAGAATATAACAACATATGGATTCCTGGGTTATCCGTGCCTTCAGGCAGCGGATATACTGATGTACAAAGCAGACTTTGTGCCCGTTGGAGAAGACCAGCTTCCGCATCTTGAATTGACTCGCGAAATAGCGAGAAGATTCAATTATTTATACGGTGAAATATTCCCCGAACCCAACCCTCTACTAACGAAAGCAAAGATTCTGCCCGGGCTTGATGGCAGAAAAATGAGCAAAAGCTATGATAATGCGATATATATGTCCGATTCTCCGGAAGAAATCATCGGAAAAGTTAAGACAATGATAACAGACCCGGCAAGAATAAAAAAAGACGACCCTGGTCACCCTGAAATTTGCACTGTTTTTGCATTTCACAAAATTTTCAGCGAATCCGATGTTCCTGAAATCAAAGAAATGTGCAAAGGAGGAAAAATCGGCTGTGTTCAGTGCAAAAAGAATTTGTATGAAAAGATGGTTGATTATATGTCTCCTATATATGAAAAACGCCAGGAAATCATTAAAAAACCTAATTTCATTAGAGAAGTAGTCGAAAACGGCAATATAAGCGCAAGAAAAGTCGCAGAGAAAACAATTTCCGAAGTAAGAAAAACAATGAAAATCGATTGGTGAGGAGTTTTGAATTGGACAATTCAACTGCAGAGCTTTACAAAATTAAAATACAAAACTTCGAGGGGCCGCTGGACCTTTTGTTTCATCTTATTGAAAAAAGCAAGTTTAATATTTATGATATTCCTATTAACGACGTAACGGACCAATATATGGAATATTTATATGTTATGAATGAACTGAATCTTGACATTGCAAGTGAATTTATTGTAATGGCCGCAACCCTTCTGCATATAAAATCGAAGATGCTTTTGCCTGATAAAAAGAATGTCGATGAAGAGGAAGCAGATCCAAGAGAGGAACTCGTCACAAGACTTATCCAGTATAAAAGATTTAAAGAATATTCCGGTGTTTTAAGACAAAAAGAAATTGAATGGGCTAAGGTTTTTTATAAATTCCCCGAACTTATCGAAAAAAAGAAGATATACGACGATATTGACATCACTGTAAATGAACTTGTAAATATATACAGTGGTATTGTTGAAGGCAATCTAAATAAGATAAATAAGAAAACACAAATAAAGAATCCGGTTATACAGCATGAAAAAGTTTCACTAAAGCTTAAGATGAAGGAGATAATTCAAAATCTGGCCGACAAAATGTTCATTGCTTTTTCGGATATGTTCTCAAAAAAGAAAAGCACAAAAAAAGAAATCGTCACAGGATTTATAGCAGTGCTTGAACTTGCACGCCAAAAAAAAATTACCGTCAAGCAAAAGAAACAATTTTCGGATATATTGATATACAATAAAAAAGTAAAATAGGTGAATTTTTGTTTATATAAACGACAGATACTTTTACATATAAATCTAAGGGGTGACTATGTTGGAAATAAAAGAAATTGAAGCTTTAATTGAAGGTTTATTATTCGCCTCGGGAGATGTTTTAAGTCTCGATAAAATAGCTGAAATAGTCGATTTGGACACGAAAACAACTAAATTGATACTGTCCAATATGATTGATAATTTGCAAAAATCAAAGAGAGGCACATTAATCAGAGAAATCAATGAGGGGTACCAGCTTTGCACCCGACATGAACATTATGAGTACATCGAGAGGCTTTTTGAGTCAAGACAAAAGCAGGGTTTATCGCAGGCGGCGTTTGAAACACTTGCAATCATTGCCTATAATCAACCCATTACAAGAGCAAAAATCGAACAAATAAGAGGTGTTAATTCAGACAGCTCGGTCACAAGATTATTGGAAAGAAATCTCATCACATATTCAGGCAGGCTTGACACTCCCGGAAGGCCTATGCTTTATGCCACGACCGATGAATTTTTAAGATGTTTCGGATTCAAAAACATAAAAGATTTGCCGTTTATCGAAATGAGCATTCAGGCAGAGGGAGAAGAGCAGAGCGAAGAAGAATATGAAAATATAAAATTTGATGTTTAAATAAATATTAAAAAGGAAAAATATGAATAACGTAAGACTCCAGAAATATATAGCATCTGCAGGTTTTGCTTCCAGAAGAAAAGCCGAAGAAATAATCTCACAGGGAAGAGTTTCAGTAAATGGCATCAGGGTAACAGAGATGGGTATAAAGGTTACTGATGAGGATATTGTTGAAATCGACGGTAAACCAATCTCAAAAGAGATTAAAAAGGTCTATATCATATTGAATAAACCGATAGGTTATGTCTCGACATCCGATGATCAGTTTGGCAGAGCGACCGTGTTGGATTTGGTTTCAGATATCAGCGAAAGAATCTATCCTGTTGGCAGACTTGATTACGACACTTCAGGACTTCTATTTTTGACAAACGACGGCGAGCTGACTTTTGCGCTGACACATCCTCGTTTTAAAATCGAAAAAGTTTATATTACCGAAGTGTTCGGGAAACCTACTGACGAAAAAATAAATATATTAAAAAATGGAGTCGAAATTGACGGTATTAAAACATCTCCGTCAAAGATTGAGATATTAAACCTTGAAACCAATAAATCCAAACTAAGAATCACAATCCACGAAGGCAGGAACAGGGAAGTCAGGAAGATGTTCGAATTAATTGAAAATCCGGTAATTTCTTTAAAAAGAATAGAAGAAGGCGGAATAGAACTTAAGGATTTGGAAACAGGAAAATGGCGTCATTTGAAAAACGACGAAATTAAAAGGCTGAGAACACTCTGCCATCTCCAGTGAGTAAATTCAGCCTTTAGCAAATCCAGCCTGTTGAATAATTATATTTTTCTTCTGTTACTTATGATTAATTAAAACGAGTTAAATAAATCATTATTCCTAAAAATATCCTTGAAAAGATCCGGGTTCGAGAGTAAATAAATAATAAATACGATATACGCAATCACAAGTAAAATGCCCATTGCGTAACTTACTATTGTTGCTATACCACTCAGTTTGAAATATTTTTGAAGATATTCCACTGAATCTGCAAGTTTTTGTCTGTCGTTTGTCTTAACTGCCAGTTTAACCTCGTCCACATATCTTAACAGCTTTAAAGCAGCCAATATCATAGGGATACCATAACCCGCAAGTATAATTGACATAGCAGCTGATGCTCCGCCTATTATATCTATAATAGCCCTGAAAGTAGCCCACCCGGTCAGGCTTTTAATGTCAACGGGAACTGAAATAATCGAATTGTTTGTCAGCGGAGTTCCCGTCTGTATTCCACTCACCGTCTGCGGTGGATTTTGGCTGAAATTATTTGAATCGTCCATATTGCGTTACCTCCTTATTATTTATGGGTAAATTATAACATGTTTCATGTTTGTTCTTCAAATAAAACTTGCAGTTTAATGACATGATATTATTTTGACAAAATATATAGTACAATTTAGAATATAGTCAATCGAGATAACAATTATCGGAGGTAATAAAATGGATTTATGGTATACCGAATTTCAAACTCCAAATGTAGGAATTACATGTAAAACAAAAAAGACCATACACACTGAAAAGACGGAATATCAGGAACTTGCGCTGATTGAAACCGAAGAATTCGGACGAATGCTCGTGTTGGACGGAACTGTCCAAACAACAATAAGAGACGAATTTGTTTATCATGAAATGATCACACATATTCCTTTGTTTACTCATAAAAACCCAAAAAGGGTTTTAGTTGTCGGCGGAGGAGACGGAGGCGCATTGAGAGAAATAATAAAGCATCCGTCCGTAGAAAGAGCCGTCCTGGTTGAGATCGATGAAGCAGTGGTGAATGTAAGCCGAAAATATCTCCCTGAAATCAGCTGTGCACTGGATGATAAAAGAGTTGAGATTAATATTTGTGACGGCATTAAATATGTAAGCGACCATAAGAACGAATTTGATGTGATACTAGTCGATTCGACAGACCCCGTCGGACCTGCCGTTGGATTGTTTTCAGTTGACTTTTATAAATCAATACATGAGTCTTTAAAAGAGGACGGGATTTTTGTTGCACAAACAGAATCACCATACTATCAGAAGGATTTAATCAAAAAAGTTTATAAAGATATAAATTCCGTGTTTCCGATAACGAAGCTCTATACATGCGCCATACCTACTTATCCAAGCGGTTATTGGAGTTTTACAATGGGTTCTAAAAAATACAGTCCTTTGGATGTTATTGAAGAAGACATTCCGGCAATTGATACTAAATATTATTCCCCTGAAATTCATAGGTCCGTCTTTGCATTACCGAAATTTGTGAGTGATTTGCTGAAATAGGAGGTATTTATGAGTTTAAAAACCAATAATTCTTATGATTCCCCAAATTTTATGGCATCAAAAGAAAGCTATGATGATTCGGATATCATTATATTTGGCGTTCCCATGGATGTCACTTGCAGTTTTAAATCCGGAACAAGATTCGGTCCTCAAAAAATAAGAGAAGTTTCTGAAGGATTAGAAGAATATAGCATCTATCTTGAGAAATCAATAGATGATTCCGGTTTTTACGACTGCGGCAACATAAATGTTTCCGGCGGTAATGTCAAAGAAAATCTTAGCTCAATCGCATTGTCCGCAAAGGAAGCATTTGATGACAGCAAGTTTCCGATAATTCTCGGAGGTGAGCATCTGATCAGCGTTCCTGTAATAAAAGAAGCACATAGAAAATATGGTGATGATTTAGTCGTTATCCAATTCGACGCACATGCAGATTTGAGAGACGGCTATCTTGGCTGCACTTATTCCCACGCGGCAACCATAAGAAGACTTTGTGATTTCATGCCCTCAAAGAATATCTACCAGTTCGGCATAAGGTCGGGGACAAAGGACGAATTTGAATTTGCGGACAAGAATACAAATATGTTTAAATTCAATGTTTTTGAACCCTTAAAAAACATTTTAAATCAATTAAAAGGCAAACCTGTTTATGTAACTCTCGATATTGACGTGGTTGACCCCGGGCATGCAAATGGAACCGGAACCCCTGAACCGTGCGGAATCACATCAAAGGAATTACTGGACTCGGTTCATTTGTTAAAAGATTTGAGTCTGATAGGTTTCGACATAGTCGAAGTATCTCCTGAATATGACAAGTCTGACAGAACAGCACTTCTAGCCGCTTTAATAATAAGAGAAATTATACTTATTGTATAAACAAACAGTATAAACAACTTAATATTGCACAACGAAAAAAAGTAATGTATAATTATAATAATTATTACCTGGTAATAAATGTACTTAATTAAAGAATATTGACGAGGTGTTGTGAATGATAACCAAAGAAGACAGACTTCAGGAACTCAAAGCAAAAAAAACCAAAATTAATATTGCCGGAGGTTCTGTTAATATAGAAAAACAGCACAAATCCGGTAAAATGACTGCAAGGGAACGCGTATTAATCTTGTTCGACAAGGATAGTTTTGTTGAAATTGATGCATTTGTTGAAACAAGAGGCCATGATTTTGGTATGCAAAGCAAGAAAGCTTTGGGTGACGGAGTAATTTGCGGATATGGTACAGTCGACGGAAGACTTGTTTATACTTCATCGCAGGACTTTACCGTAATTGGCGGTTCACTTGGTGAAATGCACGCTAAAAAGATCTCAAATGTAATGGATATGGCGATAAAAATGGGAGCACCTTTTGTTTGTATAAACGATTCCGGAGGTGCAAGAATTCAGGAAGGCATTGATGCGCTCGGCGGATTCGGTGATATATTCTTCAGAAACACGCTTGCTTCAGGAGTTATCCCTCAAATATCCGCAATTATGGGTCCATGTGCAGGAGGAGCAGTATATTCACCTGCAATCACCGATTTCACTTTTATGATAAAGAAAACAAGTTATATGTTCATCACAGGTCCTGACGTTGTTAAGTCGGTCACCGGAGAAGATGTATCTTCGGATTTATTGGGTGGCGCGGATGTACATAATACAAACAGCGGTGTTGCACAGTTTGAGTTTGACACTGAAGAAGATTGTTTGATGGAAATAAGAAGGTTAATTGGCTATCTGCCTGATAATAATTTATCTGATTCGCCAATCGTACCTTCAAATAGTAATAATCAGGAGTCCGCGTTAATAAACAGCATAGTCCCCGAAGATGTGAACAAACCATATAATATGCTTGAAATAATCAAGGAAGTTGTGGATGACAACAACTTCTTTGAAATTCAGGAACATTTTGCAAAAAACATAGTTATTGGTTTTGGAAGATTCAACGGAAAAACAACCGGAATCATTGCAAATCAGCCAAATTATCTTGCAGGCGTGCTCGATATAAATTCTGCCGATAAAGGCGCCAGGTTCGTAAGATTTTGCGATGCCTTCAATATACCGCTCCTTACATTCACTGATGTTCCCGGATATTTACCGGGAGTTGACCAGGAACACGGCGGAATTATACGACACGGGGCAAAATTGTTATATGCATTTTCAGAAGCTACCGTTCCGAAGATAAATGTAATAATCAGAAAAGCATACGGCGGAGCCTATATTGCAATGAACAGCAAACATCTTGGCGCCGATATGGTTTTTGCATGGCCTTCAGCGGAAATTGCGGTTATGGGTGCAGAAGGCGCCGCAAATATTGTATTCAGAAAAGAAATAGCAGCGTCGGAAGATCCTGCTGCAGTGCGTCAGCAGAAAATCAACGAATATAGGGAAAAGTTTTCGAATCCATATATTGCAGCAGCAAGAGGATTTGTTGATGATGTTATCGAACCGGTTGAAACACGTATGAAGATAATTAATTCATTGAACATGCTGATAAATAAGAGGGAAAACAGACAGCCAAAAAAACACGGCAATATACCTCTGTAATATATTCTAAAATATCACAATCCGGGAGGAAGAAAATGAGAAAATTTTTAATAAAAGTTAACGGAAATCAATACGATGTTGAAGTTGAAGAAGTTCAAGGCAAAACAGTATCAGAACCAAGTGTCGCTGAAGTTAAAACAGAAACACCAAAAAAAGCCGTTCCGGCAAATCCATCTGTTTCCGCAGGTTCACAATCAGTTAAATCGCCTATGCCGGGTGCTATACTGAAAGTTAAAGTCGCAGTTGGAGATGCTGTAAAAAAAGGTCAGGTTCTTGTAATACTTGAAGCAATGAAAATGGAAAATGAAATAGTTTCTCCGACAGACGGGAAAGTAGCATCTGTCAATGTTTCAAAAGGCAGTTCCGTGAATGCGGGAGATTTGCTTGTATCAATTGATTAAACAAGAATATCGGTTGATTGATATGTGTTATGAATTACCGGAGGTTATATAAATGTCTAAAGTTCAAATTACAGAAACCGCATTAAGAGATGCGCATCAGTCGCTTATTGCTACCAGAATGAGAATTGAGGAAATGCTCCCAATTTTAAATAAACTTGATGAGGTTGGCTATCACTCTCTTGAAGTATGGGGCGGAGCCACATTTGATGCCTGTTTGAGATTTCTCAACGAAGATCCTTGGGACAGGTTGAGAAAAATAAGGGCGGGTGTTAAAAACACCAAGCTTCAAATGCTTTTACGAGGGCAAAATATCCTCGGATACAAGCATTATGCCGATGATGTTGTCGAGTATTTTGTTCAAAAAGCCATCTCAAACGGTATGGATATCATAAGAATATTTGATGCTTTAAATGATGTAAGAAACATAGAAACCGCCATTAAAGCCTGTAATAAAGAAGGCGGGCATGCTCAGGCAGCTGTTTGTTATACAATAAGCCCTGTTCACACCAACGAACTTTTCATCAGAGATGCGAAAAGACTTGTTGAAATGGGCGCAGACTCTATCTGTATTAAGGATATGGCCGGACTGCTTTTGCCTTATTCGGCATATGAACTTGTAAAATCATTGAAAGAACACATAAAGGTTCCGATTCAATTGCATACGCACTATACAAGCGGTGTAGCTTCTATGACCTATTTAAAGGCAATTGAAGCAGGTGTTGACATAGTTGATTGTGCAATTTCTCCAATGGCAATGGGGACATCACAGCCCCCGACAGAACCACTGGTTGCATCACTAATGGGCACGGAATATGATACAAAACTGGATCTTGCGCTTCTAAGCGAAATATCGGAATATTTCAGGCCAATAAAGGAAAAATATATTGAAGAGGGTTTATTGGATGTTAAAGTAATGGGTGTTGACGTAAATGCCCTTAAATATCAGGTCCCCGGCGGTATGCTTTCAAATCTCGTTTCACAGTTGAAGGAATCAAACTCTCTTGATAAGTTTCAAAAAGTATTAAAGGAAATTCCAAAAGTAAGAAAAGATTTTGGATATCCCCCTCTGGTAACACCAACCAGTCAGATAGTGGGAACACAGGCAGTTATGAATGTATTGACAAATGAGCGTTATAAAATGGTTCCAAAGGAATCAAAAGCCCTTGTCAAAGGAGAGTACGGAAAGACACCCGCTCCAATACCAAATGAAATTATCAAAAAGATTTTAGGCGACGAGAAACAGATAACAGGAAGACCCGCAGATTCAATAAGCCCTGAGATTGAATCAATAAAAGCAAAAATAAAGGATTATATTGAACAGGACGAAGATGTTTTATCTTATGCATTGTTTCCGGCGGTAGCAGAGAAGTTCTTCAAACATCGCAAGGAAGCAAGAGAAGGAAAACCTCAAAACGACGGAGAAGTTATTGCAGCAATTTCTGCTGCCATAGCTGCGATTGGGGAAGAAGAAGGAAAAGAGTTTGTTATAACGTCGTTCTCAAAGGTACCCCAAAACACTAAAAATTGGGTTTTAGCGGGCAGACTTCAGCGATTCTATACAAAATTATAAATCAAAAACCATATTTCACAGAATCCATAAAATCAATATTTGAGCTTAAAATGCTCATTTTTTGATATTTATACAGATAAAAATGTAGTATAATTATTTTAATGAATTTAATCGGAGGTACTTATGGATAGCAAAGATAAACTTGAATTAAAATCAACTCTCAAAATAGAAGCTAACCCCGAATTATATAAAATCGTCGACTTTTTAAATAAAAACCTGAAAGATAAAAATCTGATTTTCGGCGTCAATAAAGGCGTCAATAAGGATGAAAATAAAATGATTATTTCAATTTACGAAACCTAAACAAGGAGACTGATATGGAAAACCAAATTCAGGATTTGCTTAACAAGATAAAAATCAATATGAAGAATTTCAGCAAAGGTCAAAAATTAATCGCAAATTATATTATTAATCACTATGACAAAGCGGCATTCATGACAGCCGCAGCATTAGGCGATATTGTCGGAGTGAGCGAGTCAACCGTCGTAAGATTTGCTACAGAGCTTGGATTTGAAGGCTATCCAAAGCTTCAGAAACTCCTGCAGGAACTTATTAAAAGCAAATTGACATCACTGCAAAGGATAGAAGTTTCTTCAAACAGAATAAGCGAAGAAAACATTTTAAAAAGTGTCCTTCAATCCGATATGGATAAAATTAAAATTACACTCGCAGAGGTTGACCAAACGACCTTTAACAAAGTCGTTGAAAATATATTAAAGGCAAAAAAGATATATATTTTGGGAGTCCGCAGTTCAGCACCCCTTGCAAGTTTCCTGGGTTTTTATTTTAATTTGATATTTGATAATGTCAGACTTGTCCATACAACCAGTGTCAGCGAAATGTTCGAACAGATAATAAGAGTTACTGAAGGTGACCTTGTGATAGGTATCAGCTTCCCCAGATATTCAAAACGGACCATTAAAGCAATGGAATATGTCAAAAGCCAAAATGCAACAGTAATTGCAATTACGGACAGTGTTGAATCACCCCTTGCCAAAACTGCACACTATTCATTGATTGCGAGAAGCGACATGGCTTCCTTTGTTGATTCTCTGGTAGCTCCTTTAAGTATAATTAACGCTCTTATTGTTGCAGTGGGTGCAAGTCGTAAACAAAGCATATACGAGACATTTGAAAGACTTGAAAAGATTTGGGACGAATATCAGGTGTATGAAAAGTTCGATGGTTCTGATATTTTGCAGAGGGAAGATACGTTAAATGACTAAAAAAGTTATTGTCGTCGGCGCCGGTCCTGCGGGTCTTATGGCTGCCGGTGTTGCTGCAGAACGTGGAAACGATGTCATTTTAATCGAAAAGAATAAACAACCCGGCAAAAAGCTTCTTATTTCAGGCAAAGGCCGTTGCAACATAACAAATGACACCGATATTGACGGACTTGTTTCCAATACACCGGGTAACGGTGACTTTTTATATTCTTCCTTTTATTCCTTTTCAAATAAGGACATCATAAATTTTTTAAATGACCATGGGCTCGAAACAAAAGTCGAAAGAGGAAACAGAGTTTTTCCCGTTTCCGACAATGCGGAAGATGTTGCAAATGTTTTGCTCAAATATGTTAAAAAATCAGGTGTCACTCTAAAATTAAACTCCCAGGTCACAAAAATAAAGACATCAGATAATTCTGTCTCTGGAATTATTTTAAAAACAGGCGATACAATCTCTTGTGATTCATTAATTATTGCAACGGGGGGGTTATCATATCCAAAAACCGGTTCAACCGGTGACGGATATAAATTTGCAAAAGAATTGGGACATAAAATCGATGATCTTAAACCTTCGTTAGTGCCGTTGACCGTAAAAGAAAATTGGGTAAAGGATCTTCAGGGCATTTCGCTTCGGAATGTAGGAATAAAAATGAAAACACCAAAAGGTAAAACCATTTACGAAGATTTCGGAGAAATGCTTTTTACGCATTTTGGTGTTTCGGGTCCGATAATACTGAGTTCAAGCCGCCATATATCCGATTACGGATATGAGGGTATTGAACTCATGATTGATTTGAAACCCGCATTGTCGTCTCAAACACTTGATTTGAGAATTCAAAGGGATTTCGAAAAATATTCAAAAAAACAATTCAAAAATTCACTGGATGATTTATTGCCTAAAAAAATGATTCCCGTCTTTATAATGCTTTCAGGCATTGATCCTGAAAAATTTATAAATCAAATCACAAGAGAAGAAAGAAAGGTAATTTTGGAACTATTTAAGAATTTCAAGCTCACAATCGAAGGCACCAGACCGATCAATGAAGCAATTGTCACCGCAGGCGGAATAAATTGCAAGGAAATCAATCCATCGACTATGGAATCAAAAATAGTATCTAATTTGTTCTTTGCAGGCGAGATAATTGATGTTGATGCATATACCGGCGGATTTAATCTAACAATCGCCTTTTCAACAGGTCACCTGGCGGGTTCAAGTTGCTAAATTCCACTTGTTATAAAATTAATGATAATATATAATCATTAATAATTATACTTCTATTTGGAGGAATATTATGTTTGTTCGCGGAATTAGAGGAGCTGTAACGGTCGAAAGCAACACTTCTTTAGATATCATCAGCAACACCGAGAATCTTCTGACGGAAATATTCAAACAAAATGATATCAAAAAGGAAGATTTGGTAAGCATTATTTTCACAATGACAAGTGATCTTGACGCTGCTTTCCCGGCAATTGCTGCCAGACAAATGGGAATAACGGATGTTTCTTTGCTTTGCATGAACGAACTTAATGTAAAAAACGGTTTAAAAAAATGTATTCGTGTTTTGATTCAGGTAAACACCGAAAAATCCAACAGCGATATCAAACACATTTATCTTAAAGACGCCAGATCATTGAGACCGGACCTGAACAGGGGGAATTCATAAATGGATAGAATAAACATTGCTATCGACGGTCCTGCCGGAGCAGGTAAAAGCACTATTGCCAGAAGGATTGCCGATAAACTCGGAATGTTGTATATTGATACCGGCGCCATGTATAGAGCTGTTGCGCTGAAAGCCGTAAACAATTCATTTGACACAAGGGACAAAGACAAAGTTTTGAGTATTCTAAAAGATATTAGTATTAATATAATTCATATGAATAAAGAGCAGCATGTGTTACTTGACGGGAAAGACGTAAACATGGAAATAAGAACTCCGGAAATTTCAATCGGGGCATCAAATGTTGCTGTTATTCCCGAGGTCAGATTAAAGCTTGTGCAAATACAACGCAAGATTGCAAATAATAACGATGTTGTAATGGACGGCAGAGACATCGGTTCTTTTGTTTTACCCAATGCAAATCTGAAGATATTTTTAAGTGCATCGGTTGATGAACGCTCGAATAGAAGGCTAAAAGAGCTTCATGAAAAGAATGTAAATGATATTTCTTTTGAAGACGTAAAGAATGATATCATTACCAGAGACAAGAACGACAGCACCAGAAATTTTGCTCCGTTGATCAAAGCCGAAGACGCCATAGAAATAGACACAACTGAAATGACGATAGATGAAGTTGTAAAAAAAATAATTTCATTAATAGGGAAATAAAATGATCAGAATAATCAGGGCACTTGTAAATATATACTTTACAATATTCTATAAGATAAAAATAAACGGTTTGGAAAATATACCGAATAAAGGCGCGGCAATACTTTGCTCAAACCATATCGGTCAATTGGATATGTTTTTCATAGGGTATAAGTCAAAAAGGCTTATTCATTATATGGCAAAAGAGGAATTATTCCGCAATCCGATTTTATCGAAAATAATTACTTATTTAGGTGCATTTCCTGTAAAAAGAAGCTTCGCAGATGTAAGCATGTTCAGAAATGTATTTAAGATTTTAGAAGAAGAGCATATAATCGGTATATTTCCTGAAGGAACGCGTATGAGAGACAGGAGCAGAGATTCCGTAAAAATAAAATCAGGCGCCGCTTTGTTTGCGCACGAGGCATCCGTTCCGATAATACCGGTAGCAATATCCGGAGAATACAGGCTTTTTGGACGCATTAAAATTAATATCGGAATACCGTTTATGCTCCCTGATTCCAAGAACAAAAAAGCCTCAAAAGAAGACCTTGCAGACATGAGTAAAATAATAATGGATAAGATTTATAAGCTAATGGAGGAGAAATAATTGGAAATAATTATTGCCTCAACAGCCGGCTTCTGCTTTGGAGTTGACAGGGCTGTAAATAAAGCGTTGGACTTGTTGAATAATGCTGAAGTTGATAAAAATAAAGTATATTCACTTGGCCCGATAATTCATAATGAACAGGTTATTGGATTATTGACCTCAAAAGGTTTAAAGGTAATTGATAATATAGACGAATCCGTCCTTGAAGGCAACATAATTGTCAGAGCACACGGTGCAAGTCCTGAAACATATAAAAAGATAGATGATAAGGGTTTATCTTTGATAGATGCTACCTGCCCATATGTAAAAAAAATTCACGATCTTGTAAAGGAGAAGAGTGATGATGGTTATACGATTATTATAATCGGAAACAAAGAACATCCCGAGGTTATCGGAATTAACGGATGGTCAGGCAACAATGCGTTTGTTGTTGAATCACAGGAAGACATAAACAATCTTCCCGACATCGACGATAAAATATGTGTAGTGGCACAAACAACAATAACCGGTGACAATTGGGTTAAATTGAATAAATTATTAAAAAATAGATTTAAAAATATAGTAAAGTTTGATACAATATGTAATGCAACTTCAACAAGACAGGAAGAAGCTTCAGATATAGCCAACAGAGTGGATTTAATGATAGTGATAGGCAGTAAAAACAGTTCAAATACAAACAAGCTTTATGAAATATGCAGGAAATACTGTAAAGAAACTTTCATAATAGAAGTCCCCGGGGAACTTCCGCCGGTAGATATAAAAAAAATAAAGAAAATTGGTATCACAGCCGGAGCATCAACCCCGGATTGGATTATCAAGGAGGTTGTAAAAAAAATGGATGAATTAAATAAAAAGGATGTAGAATTTAATTTTGCCGATGCATTTGAGGAATCACTTATAACATTGAAATCAGGTGATGTTGTAATGGGCAAAATTATAGGGTTTAATGCGGCTGAAGTTTTTGTTGATTTAGGTTTCAAATCGGACGGAATAATCCCTATAGGAGAATATTCGACCGACCCGGATTTTGATCCTGAAAAAGAATTAAAAGTCGGAGAAGAAATCAAGGTATTCGTAGTACGGGTTAACGATGTTGAAGGAACAGTTCTGCTTTCAAAGAGGAAAATCGATTCCCTAAAGAATTTCGAGGTAATTGATGAGGCTTATGCGAACAAAACAACATTAAGTGCCAAAGTCACGGAAATAACAAACGGCGGAGTAATAGCAATCGTAAAAGGAATAAAGGTGTTTGTACCTGCTTCGCAGCTCAGCAATAAATACATTAAAGATCTCAATGAATTCCTTCACAAAACCATTCGAATAAGAATCATCGAAAACAATAAAGAAAGAAGAAAAATCATCGGCTCCGGAAGAGTTATTTTGGAAGAAGAAAAGCATAAGAACAGCTCTGCTGTCTGGGATAATATCGAAAAAGGAAAGAAAATTTCAGGTACAGTCAAAGGATTTACTGATTTCGGCGCATTTGTAGATATCGGTGGCGTTGATGGTCTTGTTCACCTTTCCGAATTGTCATGGACAAGAGTAAAACATCCATCGGATATTCTTAACATCGGAGACACTGTTGAAGTAACAATCCTTGATTTTGATAAAGATAAGAAGAGAATATCTTTGAGTTTAAAGAACGAAGATGAAAACCCCTGGAAAAATATTGCCGATAAATATAAAGTCGGAGATGTTATTAAAGGAAAGATTACAAGACTTGTTCCATTTGGTGTATTCGTAGAATTGGAAAAGGGCGTTGACGGTCTTGTCCATATTTCTCAGATATCAAATTTTAAAATCGGCAAACCCGGAGATTTATTGGCAATCGGACAGGATGTAGAGGCAAAAATAGTTGAATTAAATCTTGAAACAAAGAAGATCGGCCTCAGCATAAAAGATATTTTACCCGAATCTGATGATGCTGCAGATGAAACAGCTGAAAAAAGTTCGGAAAATATTGAAGTAAAGACTGAGGTAAATGCCGAAGAAATCGTTGAGATAAAAACTGAAAAAAAGAAAAAAGAAAAAGCCGAAGCAAAAACTGAGAAAAAAACAGTAAAAAAACCTGTGAAAAAGTCTTTGAAAAAGGAAGAGAAAGAAACAGAAAAAAAGAAAAAAGCTGTCTCAAAGGATAAAACAGAAGAAATCGTCAAGGATAAAGAGTAATCCTGAGTTATTTTGCAATAAACTTCAGTCAGCATTGTATATACAATAATATACAATAATTTTTAAAAACTATTGACATTTATAGTGAATCTGCTAAAATAAAATCTATTGAAATTATTTAGAATTTCAAAAAATGGAAAGGTTGTTGATATTTTATCTAAAATGTCTAAGGAGGAATTGCGTTAAATGAATGCTTTAGGCCGTCATATTCTGGCTGAAATATATGAGTGCGATCCCGAGATACTTAACAATCGTAACTTAATTGAAAAGACAATGGTAGAAGCAGCTTTAGAAGCAGGTGCAGAAATACGCGAGGTTGCATTTCATAAGTTTAGTCCGCAGGGAGTAAGCGGTGTGGTTGTTATTTCAGAATCCCATTTGGCGATTCATACATGGCCGGAATTGGGATATGCGGCAGTTGACGTATTTACTTGCGGAGATAAGTGCAATCCCTGGGATGCATGCAATTATCTGACTGAGAAATTTAATGCTAAGCACATGACTGCAACAGAGGTGAAACGCGGCATATTCGAAGAACCCGTCAAGGTTGCAAATTATTAATATAAATTGATTATGAGAGGCATGTTTAATAAAACATGTCTTTTGTTTTTTATTGAAATCACAAAACCACATCAATATTAGTTATGATATTCTTATTTGAGAAGAGGGATTTCTGATGGATTACACCAATTTCAAAAACAAGATCGACAAATTAACAGGAATTAATCTTGATTCATATAAAGAGAGACAAATGAAGAGGAGAATCGAATCTCTGATCAGAAAGAACAACTATCAGAATTTTGATGATTATTTCCGGGCATTACATGATGACGAATTTTTATATAAAGAATTTATCAATTATCTAACAATAAATGTATCCGAATTTTACAGAAGTTCCGAACAGTTCAAAGTTCTTGAAAATGAAATAATTCCGCTGATTCTTAAAACAACTAAGTACCCGAGAATCTGGAGTGCCGCTTGCTCAACCGGAGAAGAGCCATATACTCTTGCAATGATTCTGAATAAGTTTATTCCTTTGAAAAACATTAAAATAATCGCAAGCGATATTGATAATGGATCCATCGAAAAAGCAATACTTGGGGTTTACAGTAAAAAAAGCATCGGCAAACTTCCAAAAGAATACATCGGCAAGCATTTTATTGTAAATAATGAAGAATATTCTTTGAGCAACGAAATCAAAAGGTGTGTTGAATTTAAACAATTGGATTTGCTGAAGGATGATTATCCGGTCAAATGCGATTTAATAGTATGCAGAAATGTTCTGATTTATTTTACCGAGAAAGCAAAATCAGAAATTTATATGAAATTTAATGATTCAATGAATGATACCGGAATACTTTTTGTCGGAAGCACTGAACAAATTTTACGAAGCGGAAAATATAAACTTAAGCAATTTAAAATGTTTTTTTACAAAAAAGAAGAGTCATAATTCTGTTTAAAATTACAACTCATCGTTTTCGTGCTGGTGCGAGGGAGGGGACTTGAACCCCTATGTCCTTTCGGACACTAGAACCTGAATCTAGCGCGTCTGCCAATTCCACCACTCTCGCAAATATTATTATAATTGTACTAGATAAAAATATTCTTTTCAAGTGTCAATTCTTTATTTTAATGATAATATATATTTATAAACTCAAGGAGGGACTGCTTTGTTTAAAAACTTCGAGGATTTTAAAACAAAAATGAAAAACAAAAAAGTTGCCGTTTTAGGTATTGGAATCAGTAACACGCCTTTGGTAAAACTGCTTTATAAAATGGATGCCCAAGTCACTGTTTTTGACCGTTCAGAGGGCAATAAATTAATGGATACCATTTCGAATTTCGAAGGTATGAAGGTGTCTTTCTGCCTCGGAAACGATTACTTAAAAGAATTAAAAGGTTTTAATTATATATTCAGATCACCGGGAATTAGATTCGACATTCCCGAGCTTGTTGCTGAAAATAAAAGCGGTGCCGTTGTAACTTCTGAGATTGAAGTTTTTTTAGATGTATGTCCCGCAAAGATTTTCGGAGTGACCGGAAGCGACGGTAAAACAACTACAACAACATTAATCTGTAAAATTCTAAATGACTCAGGCTACAAATGCTGGATTGGCGGCAATATCGGCACACCTCTGCTTGACAAGATTGATGGGATTACAGAAGATGATATGGTCATACTCGAGTTAAGCAGTTTTCAATTGCAAACCATGCAAAAAAGTCCTTCCGTAGCTGTAATTACCAACCTTACCCAAAACCATCTTGATTTTCATAAATCCTATGCAGAATATAAAAGTGCGAAGGAAAATATTTTCAGACACCAGACAAAGAGCAACGTAACTATATTGAATTACGACAGTGAAGTAACCAGAGATTTTTCAAAACTAATAAAAAGCAATTTTGTTTTTTTTAGCAGACTTAAAAAACTTGACCGGGGATTTTATGTTAATAACGGGAAAATCGTATATTCAAACGGGACTGATGAAACTGAGATTTTGAATACGGGAGATATACTCATACCGGGCAACCACAATATAGAGAACTATCTTGCTGCAATAGCTGCCACATATCCTTATACAAATGTCGAATCTATAAATAATGTTGCCCGCACTTTTAAGGGCGTAGAGCACCGTCTTGAGCTTGTAAGGGAGCTAAATGGAGTCAGGTTTTACAACAGTTCTATTGACAGCAGTCCGAACCGTACAACTGCAGCTTTGTCGACTTTTGATCAGCCGGTAATTTTACTCGCCGGTGGAAAAGATAAAAATATCACTTATAAAGATATCGGAAAAGTAATTGCCCAAAAGGTTAAATGTCTCCTTTTAATCGGACCTACCGGTCCATTGATTGAAAAATCTTTACGGGACGAAATTGCTAAAACAGGTAAGGGAAGCGATATATCAATTATTTACTGTGATTCTTATGATGAACTTGTAAAAACAGCGTATAGAAAGGCACGTACGGGAGACGTTATTCTGTTATCACCTGCCAGCACAAGCTTTGATATGTTTAAAAACTTTGAGGAACGCGGTAATCTATTTAAAAGAATCGTTAATGAATTGAAATAATTATATGCAATTGAAAATTAAATTTTAGTCAATAGAGATTAGGGGTAATACTAGTTAAAGTGTAAAATAATTTAATCTTTTGGAGGGTTCATTAATGAAAATTACTTTTTTAGGTGCCGCAAAAACAGTTACCGGATCTTGTTTTCTGGTTGAAACAAAAAGCCATAAGTTTCTGGTAGACTGTGGAATGTTTCAGGGAAGAGCAAAGGACAACGAGATAAATGAGGAACCCTTTCAATTTAAGCCCGGAGAGATAGATTTTGTCTTATTAACCCACGCGCATATTGATCATAGCGGTCGTATTCCAAAATTATACAAAGACGGCTTTAACGGAGAAATCATTGCGACAAAGCCCACGGTAGAATTATGCGGAATCATGTTGCCGGATAGCGGTCATATTCAAGAAACGGAAAACGAATGGGATAACAGGAAAAGACAGCGTGCCGGGAAACCCCCTATCGCTCCTTTATACACACTGCAAGATGCTGTAGATTGCCAAAAACTTTTTAAACCGGTTAAATATTTTGAGGAAATAAAAATAAACGATGAAGTCACCGCAAAATTCAACGATGCCGGTCATATACTCGGCTCTGCCATTATTGAAATTTGGATCAAAGAAGACGGAAAAACCTCAAAGATAGTTTTTACGGGGGATTTGGGAAACAGAGATATGCCTCTTCTACGTGATCGTTCATTGATAGAAAGCACTGATTTTCTTGTAATAGAATCTACTTACGGTAATAAACTGCATGAAGATATGGATGACAAGGTTGAACGCTTTGTAGATATCATCCTTGATACAATTGAAAGGGGAGGAAATATTATCATACCTTCATTCGCAATCGGCAGAACACAAGAAATCATATATGACTTAAATAAAAAAAGATATAAATATGATGAAAAAATGAAAAAATTGTTCACTATCCCCGTTTATATTGACAGCCCTCTTGCAATTTCGGCTACCGAAATTTTTAGAAAAAACATTGACTGTTTTGATGAAGAAGCGCAGGAATATATTAAAAACGGCGATAATCCGCTCGATTTTCCGGGTCTCCAATTCACAAGAACCGCAGATGAATCCAAAGAATTAAACAACATTAAGCAAAGTTCTATTATAATTTCAGCGAGTGGAATGTGCGATGCCGGAAGGATAAAACATCATTTGAAGCATAATCTGTGGAGAAAGGAAAGCTCAATTGTTTTTGTCGGATATCAGGCTCTTGGAACTCTCGGCAGAAGACTTGCCGACGGCGAAAAAAACGTAAAGATATTCGGCGAAGATATTTCTGTAAAAGCAAAAATCGAAACAATTGAAGGATTTTCAGGACATGCCGATATGGAAGGTCTCATGGATTGGATTGGCGGATTTAAAAATATGCCATGCAAAATCTTCGTAATTCATGGTGAAGAAAATGTAATAGCCGACTTTTCAAAGACAATTTCGAACAAGTTCAATGTTGAAACTGTAACACCGGATTTAGGAAATTCGTATACAATTTCAGCTGATGCATTTTCGGAAAATGCCTCAATCCCTGTCGTGAAAAATGTAAAAGAGGTAACGGACGCAATAACTCTGATTGATAACTTGAAAAATAGATTTGATAAACTGTCCGAATCAGTGAAAAATAATTACAAGGGTGAAAAAGACAAGGGAAAAATTGAAAAAATTAATTTAAAGCTAAAAAGTCTCGAAGAAATCATGTCCGAAAAGGAAAAATAAAATGAATTGAATATAAAATAGAGTGAAAATAGAGTGGATAAAAAACCGCTTTATTTTTTTTATTGCTTGATATATTATATTAAAGAATGACAAAATATTATCAATGGTTGTTTGTGACATTTTTTTTGAAGTGAATACTGCTTAAAAAAAAGAGAGGATTACGATAATGTCTCAAATCATGTCAGTTCTGCTTACGTTACTGCCAATCGCAATAATATTATGTATGCTGATTCTCTGGAAAAAACCTGCCGATCTCAGCGGCATTGTCGGATGGATAGCAATTTCAATAATAGCCATCCTGTTTTTTAAAACTTCCATCGAAGTAATCTTTCGTTCAACCATCTCAGGAATAATAAGATCATTCCCTGTTTCTTTAATCGTAGCGACCTCGCTTTTACAAATGGCTTACATGGAGAAAACGGGAGCATTAAAAAGGATTATCATCTTTATTAAAACAATCGCATGTGAAAACAGGGCTGTACAGATAATGATGATTAATATAGGATTTGGCACATTAATGGTTGCAGTCGGTGCCACACCGGTATCACTGCTCCCGCCGATTCTTATTGCAATGGGATACTCTACATATGTTGCAATAGCACTGCCGGCAATAGGTTATGATTCACTCTGCACCTATGCTTTGCTCGGAGCGCCTTTGGTTGCTTTTATTGATTTTGCAAACCGTTTTTTAGGTGTCGGTCATGAATTAACACCATCCCAGGTAGGAAGTGTATTCTTTCTGTTCATTCCGATTGTCTCAACACTGATAGGATTTTGCATGTTATGGATAGTTGGCAGAATGAAGGCAATAAGAGAAGGATGGCTTCCTTGTATTATAACCGGCGGAGTCATCACAGCAGTTGCATATTTTACCAACAGAGTTGATAATTTAGTGGCCCTTACCGGTGTCTTATGCGGTATAGCAGTTATCTTTACAATGATAATATATCTTTTGGTAACGGGAAAGAAAGTAATTGATAAAAGCAGGCTCACACAAGAAGAACTTGAATATGAAAAAAAATATCCGCTTTGGAAAGCTTTTATTCCATGGATAATACTAATAGTTGTAATCCTTGCTCTGAATCTTCCGAAGTCAATTTACAATTATCTCTATTTCGACTTACTGCTGCCTGTCAGCGGCTTAAGTCCTGACGGTTTACCGATAAAAACAAGGGCGCTATGGAATGCATACACTTGGATATTCGTAAGTATAATTCTTTCTATGGCATTTATCCGTCCAACTGCCCGGCAGTTAAAAGATACCATGAAGATTTGGTGGAAACGTGCACCAAGGCCCGTATTTTCTGCTGCAATATTTTTTGCAATCGGTGAGATAATGAATATGTCAAATTTCACCGGATATCAAATCGGCACAAAATTTGTTAATAATATTGCAAAACAAGTAAATATACTTGACGGCGGAATCAATATGGTCAAAGTTCTTGCTGATTCGTCGGCTCAATTATTTCAGCATGCTTATTCGGGGTTTGCAACCTTCATAGGATTATTCGGCGGTTTTATTACGGGAAGCGAAGCATCGGCGATTGCAATGTTCTCAACTTACGCAATGCAAACATCAGGTAAACTCGGTTTTAGTATTACCTCAATAATTATAATTGCAGCTGCATTGGCCTTTGGAAGCGGTCTTGCCAGTGTCATTTCTCCCGCAAAATTACAAAACGCCGCAGCATCAATAGATAAAATGGGAGAAGAAAACAAGGTTATTAAAATTGCTTTTGTTTTTTCAATCGGACTTTGCGCGGTTACGGCAGTATATACAATAATACTTTTGGCTCTTAATATTAAAATAATATAGGGGATGTTTTTATGATCTGGAATAAGGAAATTGAATGCGCAACAAAAAAGGATATGGAATCAATACAATTGGAAAGACTTCGGCATACTGTCAAAAAAACCTATGAGACGGTTCCGTTTTACAAGGCAAGGTTTGACAGCATTGGACTGAAACCCGAACATATTAGGACGCTGAAGGATATAGAAAAAATACCTTTTACAACAAAAAATGATCTGAGAGACAACTATCCTTATAAAATGTTCGCAACCCCCTTGAAAGATATCGTCAGAATACATGCGTCCTCAGGTACAACCGGTAAACCGATTGTTGTAGGTTATACCCGGAAAGACCTTGACATATGGTCCGAACAAATCGCTCGATTCGTACTTGCCGCGGGCGGCAGCGATGAAGATATTGCTCAGGTTGTTTTTGGTTACGGCCTTTTTACAGGCGGTTTTGGATTGCACTACGGATTGGAAAAGGTAGGGATATCAGTAATACCGGCATCAAGCGGAAATTCGGAAAGACAGCTTATGCTTATGCAGGATTTCGGATCCACAATAATTGTGGGAACTCCGTCTTACGTTTTACATTTATCCGAAATTGCACAGGAACTGGGAATAAAAAGAAGCTCCTTAAAACTCAGACTTGGATTGTTTGGGGGAGAAGGTCACTCTGATTCAATGCGCAGAGAAATTGAAAAAAGATGGGGTATTGAAGATACCGAAAACTACGGGTTAAGTGAAGTTGGCGGTCCGGGTTTTTCAGGCGAATGTCTTGAACATTCAGGAATGCATATTTGTGATGACTTCTTTATTTCTGAAATAATTGACCCTGACACAGGTAAAAAACTTGATTATGGAGAAAAGGGCGAATTAGTCATCACCACCATTTCAAAAGAAGGAATACCTATTCTTCGGTACAGAACAAAGGACATTACTGTTTTGAATTCCGAACCATGCAAATGCGGCAGAACGACATCCAGAATGGATAAGGTTTTCGGCAGATGTGACGATATGCTTATAATAAGAGGTGTCAATGTTTTTCCTTCACAAATCGAAGGCGTTTTAATAGGTATGGATCAGATTGGAACAAATTATCAGATTATTGTAAGAAAAAAAAGTTTTATGGATGAAGTTGAAGTTCATGTCGAATTGGTCGATGAAAAGCTTCTTGACAAGTTCAGTGAATTGGAAAACCTGAATAAGAAAATCCGTCATAACTTAAGAACAGTATTACAGATTGATGCAAATGTTAAACTGGTTGAGCCAAAATCGATTGAGCGCTCACTCGGTAAGGCAAAAAGAGTTATTGACCTGCGGGAAAAAGATTATGAATAAATTTAATAGAACAGATTATATATCAATATAAATATTTAAAAATCAGAGTATATGAACATTTACATTAACAGCTTATTATTCTATAATGGTTACAAACATATATTCTTTTTTTACGGAGGAAACGTACATAATGAAGAAATTATTGCTCGGCAACGAAGCCGTTGCGCGCGGAGCTTATGAAGCCGGAGTTAGAGTTGCAACTGCATATCCGGGAACACCAAGCACAGAGATAACTGAAAACATTTCAAAATACGATGATATATATACGGAATGGTCTCCAAATGAAAAGGTAGCCCTTGAAGTTGCTATCGGTTCTGCGATTGCCGGCGGCAGATCAATTTGTTCAATGAAACATGTTGGTCTTAATGTCGCTGCGGATCCTCTTTTTACTGCTTCTTACACCGGAATCAACGCAGGACTTGTTATTGTAGTTGCAGATGATCCCGGGATGCACAGCTCTCAAAACGAACAGGACAGCCGCTATTATGCCTTATCTGCCAGGGTTCCTATGCTAGAACCATCTGACAGCAAAGAATGTAAGGACTTTATACTTCGCGCTTTTGAAATGAGCGAAAATTATGACTGCCCTGTTATATTAAGGCTTACCACAAGGATTGCACATTCACGAAGTATCGTTGAGACAGGAGAAAAGCAAGACATCGAATTAAACGAGTATAAAAAAGATACGGATAAATATGTTATGATGCCTGCGATGGCTCGTAAAAGACATGTTGAAGTTGAAAAGAGAATGGAATTTCTAACCGAATATTCACATAAAACCGATTTAAATGAAATAATACTTGGAAGTCGCGATATTGGTATAATAACAAGCGGCATTTCTTACCAGTACGCGCGTGAAGCGTTTGGTAATGTATCATATCTAAAACTTGGTATGATTTATCCAATTTCAGAAACACTGATTAGAACTTTTGCAAAAGAAGTAAAAAAGATTTTTGTTATCGAAGAATTGGAGCCTTTTATTGAAAATATAGTCAAGCAGTATGGAATACATGTTATCGGAAAAGATTTACTTCCGAGAATCGGAGAATTCAGCTCACAAATTCTAAAAGAAAACTTATACAATAAAAGGTGTTCGGATGAGGAAGTATTGATAAATCAAGTTATACCTCCAAGACCTCCGGTAATGTGTGCCGGATGCCCTCACAGGGGTATGTTTTATGTGCTGAAAAAGCTAAAACTAACTGTCAGCGGTGATATCGGGTGCTATACACTCGGAGCACTGTCACCGACAGATGCGATGGATACCTGCATTTGTATGGGCGCAAGCATCGGTGTTGCGCATGGCATGGAAAAAGCAAGGGGAAGAAGCTTTTCAAAGAAGACAGTCGCAATTTTGGGCGATTCGACATTCATTCATTCCGGAATAACGGGTTTAATCGATGTTGTTTACAATAAAGGTAATTCAACCGTAATAATACTTGACAATTCAATTACGGGAATGACGGGTCACCAGCAAAATCCTTCGACCGGTTTTACAATAAAAAATGAACCGACAAAAAAGGTTGATTTCGTTAAATTGGCAAATGCTGTTGGCATTGAAAGAGTTAGAGTTACCAATCCCTTTGATACAAGTGAGTTTGAAAAAGTATTAAAAGAGGAATTGGCAGTGGATGAGCCTTCAGTGATTATTTCCCAAAGTCCGTGTGCATTATTGAAACATGTCAAATATGACGGACCGATGAAAATAAACAAAGATAAGTGCAAATCCTGTAAAATGTGTTTGGCAATCGGATGCCCTGCTATAGTCAACAAAGGGGACAATACAGAAATTAATGAAACCATGTGTATAGGGTGTGAATTATGCTCCGATGTTTGTAAGTTTGATTGTTTTGAAAGGGTCGGTGGCAAAAATGATTAACCTTAATATAATGCTTGTTGGCGTCGGCGGCCAGGGAACCCTTCTGGCAAGTCGTATTTTAGGAAATGTGGGATTGCAGGACAATAATGATGTAAAGGTTTCTGAAGTCCACGGTATGTCCCAAAGAGGCGGCAGTGTCGTAACCTATGTTAAAATAGGTGCAAAAATTTATTCACCGTTAATCGAAAAATACGAAGCTGATATAATAATTGCGTTTGAACAATTGGAGGCCATGAGATGGATTGGTTATTTAAGGGAAAACGGCAAAATGATAATTAATACGCAAAAAATCGATCCGATGCCTGTTATCACGGGAAAAATGAATTATCCCGATAATATAATCAAGCAAATCAAGAATATATACAGCAACACAGTTGCAGTTGATGCTTTAGGAATAGCGAAAGAGTGCGGCAATATTAAGTCTGTTAATATGGTTTTGCTGGGATGCATGGCAGCTTCGGTCAATGTCGATAAAAGCATTTGGATTAACTCAATGCGGGATATTATTCCCGATAAATATATTGACGTAAATATTAAAGCATTTGAGGCAGGTTATTCATTATAATTTTATTGGATGTTAACAATCTATAATCGGGGGTGTTTATCAATGAAATGCTGGGATAATACTTATGAATGTATGTCAAGAGAACAAATGACCAATGTTCAGACGGAAAGACTTATCAATACGGTTAATAAGGTTTATTCAAGTGTGCCTTTTTATCGTGAAAAAATGAAAAAAAACGGCGTCGAAATATGTGATATTAAGTCAATTGACGACATCAAAAAGCTTCCTTACAGCTACAAACAAGATTTACGCGATACATATCCTTATGGATTGTTTGCCACACCGCTGAGCGAAATCGTCAGATTACATGCATCATCAGGTACAACGGGAAAGCAAATAGTGGTGGGCTATACAAGAAAAGATATCGACACCTGGTCAGAGGTCATGGCAAGAACACTAGCTTCAGCCGGTACGGATAAAAACTCATTTGTCCAGGTTGCATATGGTTATGGACTTTTTACCGGCGGTCTCGGCGCGCATTATGGCGCTGAAAGAATAGGTGCCTCCGTAATTCCAGCTTCGGTAGGAAATACAAAAAGACAGATTCAAATAATGAAAGATTTCGGCACAACCATTTTAGCATGCACACCTTCATATGCTTTATATATGGCTGAAGAGATTGAAGAGGCCGGCATTAAAAAAAGCGAGTTGAAACTCACCGGCGGTTGCTTCGGCGCAGAGCCGTGGTCGGAAAATATGAGAAAAGAAATAGAGGACAGGTTAGGCATTCTTGCAATTGATATTTATGGACTGAGCGAGATAATTGGTCCCGGTGTTTCATCGGGCTGTGAGTGTCATGACGGTCTTCATGTTCAGGAAGATCATTTCTACCCGGAGATAATCAATCCCGATACCGAAGAAGTTCTTCCTCCGGGCTCAATCGGCGAACTGGTCTTTACTACAATTACAAAAGAGGGCATTCCTCTTATTAGATACCGCACCCGCGATATTTCATCGTTAAATTACGGAAAATGCGCATGTGGAAGAACAAGTGTAAGAATGGAACGAGTCTGCGGAAGAAGCGATGATATGCTTATAATCAGAGGCATCAATGTATTTCCTTCACAAATCGAAAGTGTTCTTTTGGAATTTGGTGAAACCACACCGAACTATCAGTTGATAGTTGAAAGAAAAGGTATGCTTGATGAACTTGAAGTTAAGGTTGAAATGACACAAGGATTATTCTCCGATGAAGTCAGGCAAATTGAAGAACTTGAAAAGAAAATCAGACATGCACTTGAAGGAACTCTAAGCATCAGCGCAAAAGTTTCATTGGTCGAACCAAAATCAATTGTAAGAAGTGAAGGCAAAGCTAAAAGGGTTATTGATAACAGAAAAATATAATATATTTAGGAGGTTTTGATTATGTTGGTAAAACAAATCTCAGTGTTTATCGAAAATAAGTCCGGAAGGCTGGCCGAAATTACAAGATTATTGGGAGAAAACAACATTGATATCAGCGCATTATCCATTGCAGATACAACAGATTTTGGCATTTTAAGATTAATTGTAAGCGACCCTCAGAAAGCAGAATATGTTTTGAAGAAAGAAAGTTTCACAGTCAGCTGTACAAGTGTAATAGCAATCTCTGTAATTGATAAACCGGGAGGACTCTCCGGCGCACTTGAAATCCTCGATAAAAATTTAATTAGCATTGAATATATGTACGCTTTTGTGGGAAAACGAGAAAACGTGGCTCTTGTGATTTTGAGGGTTGAAAACCCGGAAAAAGCAGTACAGGTTCTTGAAAATTCAGGTGTTAAGGTATTAAGTTCATCCGATGTTTACAGGTTATAGAATATGATTGCAGAAATATTATCGGTTGGCACCGAGCTTTTAATGGGCCAGATTTTAAATTCGAATACTCAATATATATCAAGCAGGCTTCCTGAAGCAGGAATTTGCGTCTATTTTCAAAGTGTTGTCGGTGACAATCCAAAAAGGCTCAAATCAGCTCTTGATATCGCTTTGAGCAGATCTGATCTGGTGATAATGACCGGCGGGTTAGGTCCGACTCAGGACGATTTAACCAAAGAAACCGTCGCCGCTGCAATGGGCAGAAAGCTTGTCGTTCATCCTGAAACTCTAAAGCGAATTGAAGATCATTTCAGAAAAGTTAACAAAGAAATGGTTGAAAGCAATAAAAAGCAGGCTTTTTTACCGGATAATTCCAAAATCATTGAAAACAGCAACGGTACGGCCCCGGGATGCATTATTGAAGAGGACGGTAAGACAATAATTATGCTGCCCGGACCTCCAAAAGAAATGATCCCAATGTTTGACGATACCGTTATGCCTTATTTAAAGGATAAATCGGACATCCAAATCGTTTCGAAATTTATTAAAATTTTTGGGTTGGGCGAATCATTTGTTGAAACAAAAGTCGAAGATTTGATTGCCAAATCTTCCAATCCGACAATTGCAACATATGCAAAAGACGGAGAAGTTACTGTTAGAGTTACCGCACAGGTTTCAAATGGCGAAGACGCATCTTTATTATTAAATCCGATTATAGATGAATTTGAAAAAAGGTTTGGGAAAAACATTTATTCAACTGACAATTTGAACCTGGAGCAGGTCGTAGGAGACTTGTTGATTAGAAACAACATTACACTTTCAATTGCGGAATCATGTACCGGTGGTCTTTTATCTTCTTTGATAACAGATGTTCCGGGCATTTCGAAAATTTTTATGGGAAGCATTGTGTGTTACAGCAATGACTCAAAAATCAATTTTCTCAATGTCAGTCGGAATACAATCAGTAATTTTGGTGCTGTCAGCAGAGAGTCCGCCGTTGAAATGGCAATCGGCGCGAAAGAAAAATTCAACACCGATATCGGAGTCAGTATAACGGGAATAGCCGGCCCTGCAGGCGCTACAGAAGATAAGCCTGTTGGTCTTGTTTACATCGCGCTTACAGACTCGAGTTCTTTGGACATAAGAGAACTTAATTTAATCGGCGACAGGCAGAAAATAAGAAAATTGTCAGCGATGAATTCACTTGATATGATAAGGCTTTGGATATTAAAACACTATTGAATTATTACTTAATTCATATGGAGGAGTCTTCAATTTGAATCAAATGCAAAAAAGGAATTTAACCGGTGCGGCCTTTATTATCATGAGTTCCATAATATTAAGCAGATTTACCGGATACTTCAGAACAATTCTAATTAATAACATTTTTCATACAAAACTGGATATCGATTCATATTTCATGGCATTCAAAATCACTGATTTGATGTTCAATCTGCTTATTGGCGGAGCAATTTCAGCAGCATTGATTCCAGCCTTGTCCGGGTATATCGCCAGAAAAGACGAAGAAGACGGCTGGAAGACGATAGGAACATTTATAAACACAATATTGATGATTATGGCCGGAATAAGTATTCTGGGTGTGATTTTTTCGCCTCAGATAGTAAATGTCCTGGCCCCCGGTTTTAGCAGCGCCTCAAAAGAATTAACCGTAAGCCTGATTCGGATTTTGTTCCCTTCTGTATCTTTTATTATGCTTGCAGGTCTTTTAAACGGTGTACTCAACTCATATCAGAGGTTTGCAGCTGCGGCATATGGCCCCATAGTCTATAATCTCGGCAGTATTGCGAGTATATTGTTTTTATACAGATATGGAGTACAATTTGCAGCCTTCGGTGTCATGTGCAGCGCAATCATTTATTTCCTGTTCCAATTATCATTCGCGTGGAAGAATCTAAAATATTTTAGGTTTAAACTGTTTATACATCACAGCGGAGTCAAGGGGCTTTTTAAGCTCGCAATACCGTCCTTACTGGCTTCTTCCATCATTCAGGTGAATGTAATCATTTCAGCAAGTTTCGCGTCAGGATTCGCTCTTGGGAGCATTGCATTGCTGACTAATGCCAACGACACCTGGCAGCTTCCTTACGGAATCTTTGCGGGCAGTGTGGCGATAGCTATTTTACCGATGCTTTCGCATAAATACGCAATGGGCGATATAGTAGATTTTAGGAATATTATTTCAAAGGGACTAAGAAATGTCTTAATGATCAATATTCCGGCAATGGTTGCTTTTGTTGTATTGGCACAACCGATTATCAGCGTAATTTATAAGTGGTCGGACAAGGTAAATGTTAATGCTACAGGATATGTTCTGATGTTTTATTCGCTCGCATTGATTACTCAGTCAATACTTGCAGTAATAAGCAGAGCCTTTTATGCTGTCAATGATACAAAAACACCTTTGTACATGGGTATCTGCACAATTATTATAAATGTAAGTCTTTGCGTTATATTCAACAACACAACAACTCTCGGAGTATCGGGGATAGCGCTGGCTTTTTCTCTGTCAAGTGCATTTAATGCATTTTCACTTTTGTTTATTTTAAGCAGGAAAAAAGGTTTGTTTAGTTTAAGGAGTTTAAAAAGTTTTTTAATAAAAGTCTGTATTGCATCTTTAGTAATGGGAATTGTTCTCTTTACAACAGATAAATTTGTTCCTGTTGATTTTGCAGCAAAATTTTCTTCGTCTCAAAAGTTGAAAGAAGTTACTTTTCTAATCATTGAAATTGTTTCCGGCTTACTTATATATTTCGGAATCGCCTATGCATTAAGGCTTGACGAAGCAAAAAACATTCTGAATATCGCGGTGAAAAAATTGTCAAAAATAAAAAAATAAATATTTGTTATATTTTTACATTTTATTGTTGACGTATTATATTTTATGCTATATAATAAAAAAGAACTGGTGTTCGTATTAAATGTTTGGGAGGATAAATATTATGATGGAGAAGAAGCAGGCTTTGGAAATGGCCATGGGACAAATAGAAAAGCAGTTTGGGAAAGGTGCTGTTATGAGGCTGGGTGAAAATACCCATATGAATATCGAGACAATTCCAACAGGTGCAATTGGGCTTGATATTGCGCTTGGTGTAGGCGGTGTGCCCAGAGGAAGGATTGTTGAAATATACGGACCTGAATCATCAGGTAAAACAACCGTTGCTCTACATATTATCGCCGAAGCCCAAAAAGCAGGGGGAGATGCGGCTTTTATTGATGCAGAGCATGCACTTGATCCGGTTTACGCGAGGAAACTCGGCGTTGATATTGAAAATCTTATTGTTTCACAGCCTGACACAGGTGAGCAGGGCCTTGAAATTGCTGAAGCTCTTGTAAGAAGCGGAGCAATAGATGTAATTGTAATTGATTCGGTAGCCGCACTTGTTCCAAAAGCAGAGATAGACGGCGAAATGGGAGATACACATGTTGGACTTCAGGCAAGGCTTATGTCTCAGGCACTAAGAAAGCTTGCAGGCGTAATAAGCAAATCAAAAACAACCTGCATTTTTATAAATCAATTAAGGGAAAAAGTCGGTGTTATGTTCGGAAGTCCCGAAACAACATCCGGAGGAAGAGCTCTTAAATTTTATTCGACAGTAAGACTTGATGTCAGAAGAATAGAAACCCTGAAATCGGGAACGGAGATGATCGGGAACAGAACCAGAATCAAAGTAGTGAAGAACAAGGTTGCTCCGCCGTTTAAGGAAGCTGAAGTAGATATAATGTATGGCCAGGGTATCTCAAAAGAGGGAAGTATTCTTGATGTTGCAGTCAATAATGATATCATTAACAAAAGCGGTTCATGGTTCTCTTACAATGACCAAAGAATCGGGCAAGGAAGGGATAATGCAAAACAATTTTTAAAAGAAAACACAAAGATTGCAAACGAAATAGAAAAGATAATCAGGGATAACTACAGTAAGGCATTTATAAAAAGCATGGAAATCGATTATGTTGCTGCAGATCCTGATTTATCAGGTAATTTGGTTGATACCGAAGAAAGCAAAGTTTGATATTTTTTGCATATGATATACTAACATTTTTGCATATAATGTACTAACAATAGGGGAGAAAACCTGATGAAAATCACTTCCATAAACAACGACACCGGAAAGAACGACAGGTTGTCAGTATATGTTGACGGCAAATATTCCTTTTCGGTTTCGAAAAAGGACTTTGATAATCTTTCTTTACACGTCGATAAAGAAATGTATGTGGAAGATATAACTTTCATCAGAGAAAAACTTAATGTAAATTCAGCAAAGTTTTGTGCAATAAATTTCTTATCCTATAAAATCAGAAGCGAAAAAGAAATTGTCGACAAGCTTATAAAGAAAGGGTTTGACGACGATACAATTGAAAGTGCAATTGCTGAATTAAAATCAATGGGCTACATTAATGATAAAATTTATTCAAGGAAGTACATATATGATAAGAATAAACTGAGGCCGCTCTCTAAAAAAATGTTGAAATACAATCTTGTAAATAAGGGGATTTCAAAATTGCTTGCCGATAAGGTCATAGAAGAATGCGCCTTAGACGACAAGGCTGTTGCATTCATTTTGATGAAAAAAAAATTTGGTAAAAATGACTTGACCGATGAGAAGATTATTAAAAAAGTCTTTTCGTTTTTATCAAGAAAAGGTCTTAATTACGAAGATATTAAAAATGCCTTTGAAACTTTGAAGGAAGAGCAGCCCGAAAAAGAAGATCGATCCGAAAATTTTAAAGATGGTGTATAATCGCACCATCTTTTATTCTTAAGCTTAAACATCTTTTATTATTCGATACCACATTTGTTTTATTCAACGATGTTCTTTGCCCTCTTACCCAAGTTTAGCTCTAAATTCACTAATCAAAGCAGGTATAACTTCCAAAACATCTCCCACAATACCAAAATGAGCTATTTTAAAAATAGGGGCATCCGGGTTTTTGTTTATTGCAATAATAGTATCAGCTGATGACATACCCGCTAAATGCTGAACTGCTCCGGAAATACCACATGCAAAATATATTTTCGGCCCCACAGTTTTACCTGTTTGACCTACCTGGTGACTGTATTCAATCCAACCCGCATCAACGGCAGCGCGAGAAGCGCCAACAGCTCCATTTAGAACCTTTGCCAAATCCTCAAGCAACTTAAAGTTTTTCGGATCTCCCAGACCTCTTCCTCCTGATACGATTATATCAGCTTCAGTAAGATTGACCATTTCGCATAAGTCGGAAACTATTTCCTTAACATTTACCTTGAGATTAGATGGAATTGATATATTCGGTATAATTACTTCACCGATTCTTTTATTGTCAATTTCAAGAGGTTTCATTACTTTTGGTCTTACCGTGGACATTTGAGGTCTGTGATTTGGACACATTATAGTTGCCATAAGATTTCCGCCAAACGCCGGTCTCGTTTGCATTAAAACTTTATCTTTTGGATCGATTTCCAATCCTGTACAGTCAGCGGTAAGCCCGGTATTTATTCTTGATGAAATTCTCGGAGCCAGCGACCTTCCGTATGTTGTAGCCCCAAACAAGACTATTTCGGGCTTATACTTATTGATTATTTGAACAATGATATCGCAATATGATTCATCGTTGAATATTTCCAATGACTTATCATCAACCAAATAAACTTTATCAGCTCCGTATTTAATTAGATTTTCAGCTTTATCCTTAATGTCATGTCCCAAAACAACAACTGACAAAGGCGTGGATAGTGCATCTGCAAGTTTTCTGCCTTCACCCAAAAGTTCCATCGCAACATTTTCAACAATACCGTTCTTTTGCTCGCCAAAAACCAAAACGCCTTTGTATGATTCCAAGTCTGCAGTTCCTTTAACTTCGTCCTTTTGAAAATCTATCGCCATGAATTTACACGATGAGACACAAGCACCGCATAATGTACAGTTTTCAAGAATTTCTGCTTTTTTATTTTCAACTTTTATTGCTCCGAATGGACAGTTTGATATGCATATTTTGCATCCGATGCATTTGTCCTTAATAATATTAATGCTTGCCATTATTTATAACCTCCGGTATTTCCTTTGTGAAAAACGATTGTATAGAATTTTATATTTGATCATTTACTACACTCTCATTTATTACAAGCTTATTTATTGTATGATTTTTTACAACATAATTCCTTAATCAGGTGCAAATCTTGAATTTCATGTTCGTAAGTTTTTCAACAAGTTGTTTCGACTGCTCTTCAGGTGTTCCTTCAAACACTTCGCTTTCAATATCGTGTACAGGAATAAATGTTTTTACGACCTGCGTAGGGGAGCCTTTTAAACCGCATTTATCTATATCTGCACCAACATCATCTGCCGTCCAGACAGTAACCTCGGCTTTTTTTGCTCTCATCATGGCCTTTATGGAAGGCAGTCTTGGTTCATTTATTTCTTTAACCACTGTTATCACTGCCGGAAGAGGCATCTCTATGACCTCATATCCGTCATCGGTCAACCGCTGGCATCTGATATAGCCTTCTTTAATTTCTTCTATTCTTCTGACATAGGTGGTGTGAGGCAATCCAAGCTTTTCAGCAAGGCTCGGACCAACCTGAGCTGTATCGCCATCGGTTGCCTGTTTGCCGCAAATTATTAAATCATATCCGCCTATTTTTTTTATACCCATGGAAAGTGTATACGATGTGGCCAGAGAATCAGCACCCGCAAAAGCTCTGTCACTCATTAAAACTGCATCGTCAACTCCAAGGCCAATCATGTCTTTTAATAGAACTGAAACGGCTGGTATTCCCATGCTCAACGCAGTAACCCTACCTCCGAGATTGTCCCTGATCCTCAAGGCTTCTTCAACAGCATACATATCGAAAGGATTTACAATTGCTTCAACCCCCTCGCGAATTATTGTGTTGGTTTCCATATTCATTTTTACTTCATTCGTTCCGGGGACCTGCTTGATACAGACTATTATGTTCAATTAATTACACTCCCTTAAGTTCAATATCTATTGTCTTCGGTATTATATCATTATTGTTTTCCGGCTAATCCTTTTATTAATTCAAGTGCGATAACATTTCTTTGTATTTGATTTGTGCCTTCATAAATTTGAGTAATTTTTGCGTCTCTCATCATTTTTTCAACAGGATATTCTTTCATATATCCATAACCACCCATAACCTGAACCGCGTCCACAGTAACTTTCATAGCAGTATCTGATGCCATAACCTTTGACATTGCCGATTCTTTTGAAATATCTTTCTCTCCTGAATCGATATGCCTGCAAGTCTGATAAACCAAGCATCTTGAAGCTTCAATCTGAATTGCCATATCGGCCAACATATGCTGAACTGCCTGGAAGGAGGATATAGGCTGGTTAAACTGAACTCTTTCTCTGGAATATTTCAGAGCAGCGTCAAACGCCCCCTGAGCAATTCCCAGAGCTTGTGCAGCTACTCCCGGTCTTGTTCTGTCAAGTGTCTTCATTGCAACGATAAATCCCATTCCTTCTCTTGAGATAATGTTTTCTTTTGGAATTCTGCAATCTTCAAAAACAAGCTCGCTGGTGCGCGATGCTCTGATTCCCATTTTGTTCTCTTTCTTTCCAAATGAAAATCCCGGAGTTCCTTTTTCAACTATAAAAGCAGAGAAACCTCTGGCACCTTTGGCTCTGTTCGTGCAAGCAATAACAGTAAAGATATCCGCCTGATCTCCGTTTGTAATCCATTGTTTTGTTCCGTTTAGAATATATTCATCACCGTCCAAAACTGCTGTTGTTTGAATACCTGCCGCATCACTGCCCGCATTCGCCTCAGTTAACCCAAATGCCGCAAGTTTCTTGCCGGATGCTATGTCAGGCAAATATTTTGATTTTTGTTCATCCGACCCATAGAGAATGATAGGGAAGGTTCCCAGACCCGTTCCGGCAAATGCCAGCGAAATACCTCCGCAGGCTCTGCTCAATTCTTCAACAACAAGTGCCATTTCAAATATTCCGCCGCCTAAACCACCAAATTCTTCGGGAATATATACGCCGCATAAGTCTGAATCCGCAAGTATTTTTACGATATCAGACGGGAATGTTCCTTCTTCGTCATATTGAATTGCTATCGGTGCAATTTTTTCGTTTGCTATTGTGGCCGCAAGATCCTTAATCATCTGCTGTTCTTCAGTTAAAAAATAATTCATTTAAACACCCCTTAAATTATAGTTATTGTTATTAAAAATCAACGATTAAAATATTTCTGATTTAGTATTATTAACAGGTAACAATTTTATCATAAAAAGTATATTATAAATACATTTTCAATGCAATATTTTTTAGTACAAATTCATATTATAAATAGTAATTTGAAATGCAGTTAAATACTATGTTTAAATATTGTTAACAGTAATTTCATATTTTATTGTTAAATTAACTTTAAAGGTGTATATTAATTGAAGGATAATGGATTTGGGAGTGATATTTTGAAGAAAAAGATAGGAATTGTATCCCTTGGATGTCCAAAAAATCTAATTGATACAGAAGTTATGCTGGGTTTGCTCAATAAAGGCGGATATGAAATAACCTCCGACGAAACAGCGGCAAATATAATCATTGTTAATACATGCGGTTTTATTGAATCGGCGAAGCAGGAATCAATAAATGCAATTTTGGAAATGGCCGAGTATAAAAAATCAAATTGCGAACTTTTAATTGTCATCGGCTGTTTGGCTGAAAGATATCATAGGCAGATTAGAGAACAGATACCCGAAGTCGACTCTATAGCAGGAACGGGGGAGTACGGGAATATAGTTTCTATTATAAATAATGCTTACAGCGGCAAAAAAACCGAACTCTACGGAAAACTTAACGAAATTTCATATCTTGAAAATGAGAGAATACTGACTGAAAACAAGGGATCCGCATATATAAAAATAGCCGAGGGTTGCGGAAACCATTGTACTTACTGTATTATACCGGCATTGAGAGGCAGATACAGAAGCAGAAAAATCGAAGATATTGTCAGCGAGGCTAAGTGGCTGTCCGATAAAGGAATTAAAGAAATAATACTTGTAGCACAGGATACAACGAAATACGGAGTCGATTTATACAACGAAAAAAAATTGCCGTTTTTGATTAGAGAACTCAGTAAAATCGTCGGAATCGAATGGATAAGAGTACTTTATTGTTACCCTCAGGACGTAACGGAGGAATTAATCGAAGAATTTGCATCGAATAAAAAACTTGTAAAGTATATTGATATTCCGATTCAGCACTTTTCCGATAAAATACTAAAACTCATGGGCAGGAAAGAGACAAACGCTCTTATTTCAAACCTTATCAAGATGCTTAGAAAAAGAATCCCGGGCATTATTATAAGAACTACGCTTATAACAGGATTTCCCGGGGAAGATGCCGCAGACCATGAAATTATGATAAAAAATATATCCTCTTTTAGGTTTGACAGATTAGGTGTATTCGTTTATTCTAATGAAGAGGGAACGCCTGCGTTTCAAATGAAGAACCAGGTTTCCAAAGCAGTAAAAAATCAAAGATATCATAAATTAATGTCAATTCAGTCGAAAATTGCAGCTGAATTAAACATGGATCGTATCGATAAAATATATGCGGTATTGATTGAGGGAATTTCGGATGACGGTATATTTTATTTTGGGCGTTCTTATGCTGAATCACCTGATATAGACGGACTAATTCACTTTACGTCATCGGTGCCTCTAAAAATTGGAACATTTGCCGATGTTAAAATTCTGAATACCGAAGACTATGACTTAATAGGAGATGTTTTGTATGAATCTGCCAAATAAGATTACAATTTTAAGAATTCTTTTTGTACCTGTATTCATGTTTTTTGTAGTTCCAATACCCGACTGGATGCTTACAAATAATCTTCTTATGTTCATTCACCCACAGTTAGTATCAATCGACTACTTTATAGCCCATTATGGAAATTATATTGCCGCAATACTCTTTATCATCGCATCATCTACAGACGGAGTCGACGGTTATATTGCCAGAAAACGTGATTTGGTGACGAGTTTCGGAAAATTTCTTGATCCTATAGCAGATAAGCTTTTAACCACTGCTGCGCTGATTGCGCTTGTTCAAAGCGGTGATTTGTCAGGCTGGGCTGCAATGATTATCATTGGGAGAGATTTAATTGTTACAGGATTAAGGCTCGTCGCGGCAGGCGAGGGCATCGTTATAGCGGCAAGCATGGTTGGTAAAATAAAAACCATATTCCAAATGGTTGCAATTTCAATGATTCTTTTAAAAAATTGGCCGTTATCACTTGTAACTAATTTTCCGTTTGATTTTTACGCGATGCTGGCGGCAGTTATCATCACTCTTTATTCCGGTTTTGACTATGTCAGAAAAAACATTAAACTCATTAAACCGGATTTGTAATTTTCTTTATTGTTTCAATTTTTTTATTTTGCGAAGTAATGTTCTGCCGGGGGTGGTTTAATGAACTTTAAGTGCGAATTTAACAAGGGTTTCAAGGAATTCATTGTAAAAGATAGAAATGTAATTATGGAATTAAGGCAAAACCATATTGATGGGACTCTCTCAGAAGTTGAGGAGATTGAAAAATCCCTTGAAAATCCTATTAATTCGAAAAGATTATCAGAAATCGTCAGGCGCGGCGAGAGAGTTGTAATTATCACAAGTGATGTTACAAGACCTATGCCGAGCATGGTTGTATTGCCTGAAATCCTGAAAGAATTATATGCAGGCGATATTAAAGATGAGGATATTAAGATTGTCTTTGCATTGGGAAGCCACAGGAAACAAACCGAAACTGAAATGAGATATATTGTCGGTGACGATATTTTTAAAAGAATAAAGTGTATTGACAGCGATCCGGATGATTGTATGCGTCTTGGCTATACCTCCCATGGAACACCTATTGACATTTTCAGCGAAGTTGCCAAAGCAGACAGGAGAATATGTCTGGGGAATATCGAATTTCATTATTTCGCGGGATATAGCGGTGGTTCAAAGGCGATAATGCCGGGAGTTTCGTCTCGTGAAGCAATTCAAAACAATCATAGCGCAATGGTAAATGAAGACTCAAAAGCAGGTTTTCTCATCGGTAATCCTGTTAGAAGCGATATTGAAGAAGTAGAGAAGTATGTCACAATCGATTTTATCCTGAATGTTGTTCTGGACGAGAATAAAAAAATTATTAAATCTTTTGCTGGTCACCATATTGTCGCGCATCGTGAAGGGTGTAATTTCTTAGACGCTTTGTATAAGGTCAAAATTCCGCGAAAAGCCGATATTGTAATTACTTCACCCGGCGGATATCCCAAGGATATCAATCTTTATCAGGCTCAGAAAGCCCTCGATAACGCAAAACATGCCGTTAAAGATGGTGGAATAATTATTTTTGTAGCCTCCTGTAATGAAGGACTCGGAGAAGAGAACTTTAAAAAATGGATTATGGCATCAACAAATACTAAGCAAATGATTCAAGATATTGAAGACAACTTTGAACTTGGTGGTCACAAAGCAGCGGCTATAGCTATGGTGCGTGAAAAAGCAAAAATATTTTCTGTAACTGATTTAAATGATGAGATTGCCGAAAGAATATTCATGAAACCTTTTAAAAGCGTTAATGATGCTCTGTCTCAGGCTTTTACAGAATTAGGTTCGAATGCCGAGGTTATATTAATGCCGTACGGCGGTTCAACTCTCCCGATAACAGATTAAGCAACATACATTTTGCACTGGTTTGTTTTATGTTTAACAGGACTTATTTAGGGAAAAAATATAGCAATATTTAATCAGGTCTTCAAAATATCATTTAAGGAGCAATGTTTATGGCTGAAAATTTTATATATTTGGATCATTCAGCAACAACATCAGTAAAAAAAGAGGTTTTAGATGCTATGATACCTTATTTTTCAGATAGATACGGTAATCCATCGTCCATATATTCAATTGCCCGAGAAGGAAAGAAAGCGATTGAAGAAGCCCGCGAATCTGTTGCAAGATCATTGGGAGCTAAATCAAGCGAAATATTTTTTACCGGATCCGGGACTGAGTCTGATAACTGGGCCCTGAAGGGTTTTGTATATGCAAATAAAGATAAAGGTAATCACATAATAACATCTTCAATTGAGCACCACGCAATAATAAACACATGTAAGTTCCTTGAAAAGAACGGTTTTGAAATTACTTATTTACCCGTAGACAAGAACGGGTTTGTGTCTCTCGATGAATTATCGGCAGCCATAAAGCCAACAACGATACTAATTTCAATTATGTATGCAAATAACGAGATAGGAACAATTGAGCCAATTGAAGAAATAGGAAAACTCTCAAAAGAGCGAGGGATTGCATTCCATACGGACGCTGTTCAGGCAGTGGGAAATGTTAAAATTGATGTTGACGAACTTAATGTTGACATGTTGTCTTTGTCCGCCCATAAGTTATATGGACCAAAAGGAGTAGGCGCCTTGTATGTAAGAAAAGGCATTAAAATTAATTCCTTCCTGCACGGCGGAAATCAGGAGAAGGGCAGACGCGCAAGCACCGAGAATGTTCCGGGAATCGTTGGACTTGCGAAAGCTCTTGAACTCGTCACGAATAATCTTGAAGAACATAATAAAAAACTTATTAAATTAAGGGATAAAACCATTGATGAGATTACTAAAAAAATACCTTATATCCGATTAAACGGCGACAGAAACAAAAGGCTTTCGGGGAATGTTAATATTTCGTTCAGATATATCGAAGGTGAATCATTGCTTCTAATGCTTGATATGAAGGGCATTGCAGCATCCAGCGGTTCAGCCTGCACTTCAGGGTCACTTGACCCTTCTCATGTCCTTTTGGCAATAGGACTTCCTCATGAGATTGCTCACGGATCTTTAAGAGTTACTTTTGGTGATGAGAATACGATGGAAGATGTCGATAAACTGCTTGAGGTTCTTCCTCCGATAGTTAATAGTCTGCGTCAGATGTCACCGCTATATGAAGAAGTATTAAATAAAAAATAAACTTTATTACAATTAAATTGAAAGCAGGTGTTTTTATGTACAGTGAAAAAGTTATGGACCATTTTTCGAATCCAAGAAATGTAGGCGATATAGAAAACGCAGACGGGATTGGCCAGGTCGGCAATCCAAAATGCGGTGATATTATGAAAATGTATTTAAAAATAGAAAATAACATTATAATTGATGCAAAATTCAGAACCTTCGGATGCGGAGCCGCAGTCGCAACAAGCAGTATGGCTACCGAGTTAATTAAGGGGAAAACTGTCGACGAAGCTTTAAAAATCACCAACACAGCTGTTGCTGAGGCTTTAGACGGGTTGCCTCCTATTAAAATGCATTGCTCAAATCTTGCTGAAGAAGCAATCAAAGCGGCTATAGATGATTATAAAAAGAAGAACGGACTTGCTTTGGATAATGACGATAATTGTCCTTGCGGAAGGCGTTGCGACGATATTCACAGAATCGAAGATAATGATTAAGGATTAACGTTGAGGATAAACCATTAAAAATATTGACTGAGGATAATTGACTGAAATGGGAGAATTGATAAATTGGCTAAAAAAGTGATGCTCGGTATGAGCGGCGGCGTTGACAGTTCTGTTGCAGCCGCCTTATTATTGGATAAGGGTTATGATGTAATCGGCGCAACGCTTCAAATATGGCCTGATACCTGCGACGAAAAAAAGGATCGCGATGGCGGATGCTGTTCAATTACAGCTGTTGACGATGCCCGACGTATCGCTGACAAGCTTGGTTTTCCTTATTATGTACTTAATTTTAAAGATATTTTTCAAAAAGATGTTATTGATTATTTTATGACTGAATATTTTAAGGGAAATACACCAAATCCTTGCATTGCATGCAACCGATACATTAAATTCGGCAGCATGCTAAAAAAGGCTCAAAGCTTGGGAATTGATTACATTGCTACAGGACATTATGCAAGGATAACTTTCGACTCTGATGCAAATAGATATCTTTTATATAAATCAGCAACTGAAAAAAAGGACCAAACTTATGCCCTATATAACCTGACCCAGTACCAATTAAGCAAAACGCTTTTTCCTATAGGCGATTATTCAAAAGACCGCGTGAGGGCAATTGCAAAGGACCTTGGTTTGTCGGTTTCATCTAAGCCTGACAGTCAGGAAATTTGCTTTGTTGACGACAATGATTACGGCAGATTTATAAGAGAAAATTCAACGTTAAAAATTATTCCCGGAAATTTCATCGATACCCACGGAAACATTTTAGGAAGGCATTCGGGAATTGTAAATTATACAATAGGTCAAAGGAAAGGGCTTGGAATAACATTTGGCAAACCTATGTTCGTAACCTCAATTAATCCTGAAACAAATAATATTATTTTAGGCGAAACTTCTGATGTCTTTTCAAACTCATTGATTGCAGGCGATTTGAATTTTATTTCAATAGACAATCTCACTGATTCAATGCGCGTTAAGGCAAAAATAAGGTATTCTGCAAGAGAAGCAGATGCAACAATAACTCCTGTCGGCAAAACCAGAGTTGAGGTAATTTTCGACGAACCGCAACGGGCTGTGACACCCGGACAGTCTGTGGTATTTTATGACGGGGACTTTGTGGTTGGTGGGGGAACAATAATCAGGCAATAAAAAATTGCGCAATTATACGCAATTTGAATGTTATGACTTTGAAATTAAGTCTGTAATATATAATCTCAGACATCCAGCAGCTTAAAACAGCAGTCGACAGTGTTAATTTTTACTAAAGTGTTTATTTTTTTATTAAAGCGCTTCGTATTTTTCTATTTTAAATTGCTTCGAGTATAGGCTTTCTGCCTTCAAAATGTACCGTATACTTGAATCCGCAGCTTTTCAGTAAATCTATATAATATTTAAAATCATACGCTATATAATCATCTGAATGTGAATCAGAACCAATAGTAACGATTTCACCACCTAATTCTTTATATCTTTTTAAAATATTCAAATCGAAAACAGGGGACGCAATACCATCGACTTTTCGGTAAGAGCCGGTATTTATTTCGATCCCGATTCCTTTTTGAACAATCTTCTTGAATATTTCATCGAATAATTCATTAAAATCGTCGTAAAACATAGATCTTTCTTTGTATGGAGCAAATCTGATTATAAAATCCATGTGACCCAAAATATCAAAATTACTAAAATAGGACAGGCCTTTTATAATTTCCTGCAGGTATTTTGAATAAGCCTCGTGCTTTGTTTTGTTTTCATAAAAATCTTTATCATAAGGATCCATTCTGTCAAGTAAATGTATCGAGCCAATTATAAAATCAAAATCATAATTCATGATAATTTCATTGGTTTCAGCCGCAACATGTTGCTGCATACCAACTTCAAGGCCTTCAATAATTTTCAATTTGCCTTTGAATTTATCCTGCAGTTCTTTTATACAGGCATGATACTCATTGAAATTGATTGTAAAATCAATTCTGGGATAGTCTATGTCGATGTGGTCTGTAAATGCAAGTCCGTCAAGACCTTTTCTCAGCGCAATTTCACATGCAGTTTCAGCATTCATGTTACTGTCGGCAGAAAAAAAACTGTGTACGTGATTATCGAACATACTGTCACACCTCCTCAAATTGATTGCTTTGAATAATTCCGAAGTGGGGGAGTCGGTTAAGCTTTTTTCCCTTTTGCTCTTTTCTTCAACAACATTCTTATTACAAAGAAAAGAATTACCGCAACAAATACTATGATCACAGCATATTCAAACTTGTGATACAACGGACCGATAACTTTCGAGAAGCTTTCGCCGTATTTAAAGCCTAGAAAAATCAATAAAAAATTCCATGGAATCATTCCAATTAAAGAGAAGATGAGGAATTTCTTTATGTCCATTCTGGCTATTCCCGCAGGAAGCGAGATAAATGTTCTTATTATCGGCAATAAACGTCCGAAACCGACAGCAGCTTCACCGTATTTATTGAAGGTTTTTTCAGCCTTAACAAAATTCTTTTCATGGACAAGAAAATATTTGCCGTATTTTAGTATAAAGGGTCTCCCTCCGTAATAACCAACATAATATGCTAATAGAGATCCTGCAATACTACCGACTGCTGCCGCAAGATTTGCCCAAAATAGATGGCCGATAATCCCGTCAGCGACCATTTTACCGCCTATGGGCAAAATAATTTCACTTGGCAGGGGAATACAGGCGCTCTCAATCATCATACCTATTCCAACGCCGAAAATACCAAAATAATTAATTGTTTGAGAAATAAAATTTATTATGCTTTCTATGAATCCGGACAATGTTTTGCTCCCTTATTTGTTTACATTAGTGTTTATAAAAGGTCCCACCGCAGTAAAATATTTTTTGATTATTCCGCTCGCATCTTTTGATTTGTTGATAATTGGACTGAAAATCCTATTGTCATATATGAAATAATCGCTTCCGCTGATCATTTTATAATCGCCGCTGATTCTGAATGTATTGACATTTTTAAAATCTATTCTGTCAATGTTAAGTATTAATTTTAGAGCTTCGCCCATTTTTATATTTGTATCCGTTTCATCGAATACAGTTTTTATAACATCATTGTACGTCGATAAATAAGTTAAGCTTGCTTTTTGCTTTATAAATTCTTTCAGAAAATCAAGCTGGCGTTCAGTTCTTTTTGCATCCGAACCATCATAAAATTCAAGAAATCTCTCGCTGTAAGACCAAGCATGCTGTGGCTTTCTAAACCGTAAAAGCTGCTCGGCTTTGTCTCCGTCCAAATGCTGCATTCCGTGTTTTAAATCGATATGCAGACCCTGGCTTGGGTCTTCGTATTTAAGATTGAGAGGAACATAGTAGTCAACTCCACCCATCATATCAATGACCTTCGTAAATGTTTTAATTTTAATATGCACATAATAATTTATATTTACCTTTAAAAGATCGCTTATAAGATTAGTTGTCAATTTCGTTCCGCCCATGGCTTTTCCGGCATTTAACTTCCTCAGTTTGTCGTGAATGAATACCTTTGTGTCTCTCGGAACCGAAAGAAAGCTTGCTCTGCCAACTTTAGGGTCATAATTTACCACCATCATCGTATCCGTATTATAGTCATCTTTATCTCCAACCATTAAGAGAACATTAATCGGATTATTTATAAAAATAGACTCATTATCCGTTCCGGTAACCAAATAGTGAGTTGTAAACACACCTGCTCCCGTGAGCGATAAAAATAACAATGCAATTATTGTGATTAAAAACCTGTTTCCTTTTTTCATCTCGCACCTCAGAATATATAGCGTTTTAGCTAACTTTATCGTTTTAAGTTACATTTATTTAGTATACCAAAATTTTGTGTAATGTCAAATTACTCTTTAGGCATTTTTTTGTAAGTAACATCCGACAGGGGATTACTGTCGACTGCTGTTTTAAGCTGCTGGTTGTCAAGATGGGTGTAAATTTCGGTTGTCGAAATGCTTTCATGTCCCAGAAGCTCCTGCAGTGCCCTGATATCAACCTTTCCATACTTGTACATCAGTGTTGCGGCAGTGTGTCTAAGTTTGTGTGTCGAATATCTTTTTGGATCAAGACCGGCTAATTTAATGTTCTTTTTTACGATTTTTTGGACAGATTCCTTGCTGATACGGCGCCTGCGTTCGCTTAAAAAAAGAGCATTTCTGTCAATTACAGCATTGGCGGGACGAACCTTCATATAAGAGTCAATAGCCAAAATACAAGCATTATTTAGAGGTATGCTGCGTTCTTTGTTGCCTTTGCCTATAACCGTTAAACTTTCATTTTTTATGTCATTGATATTTATACCGACTAATTCAGACAACCTAATACCGCAATTTAAAAAAAGCGTAATGATTGCAAAGTCACGCTCCGTATGCTTTCCTTCAACGGAGGAGAGAAGCTGTTTGCTTTCATCAATATTCAGGTATTTTGGCAGTCTTTTCAAGATTTTTGGAGATTCAAGCTCGCTGGCCGGATTGATTTCAATTAGTTTTGCTTTGTTTGTCATGTAATTAAAAAAAGATTTCAAACTTGCGACTTTTCTGGCCCGTGCCAGTGAAGTATTGTCACGGTTATTGCTGACATAAGACATAAAAGCGTACAAATCGCTCAGTGTTACAGTTTTAATAAGATCGATGCCAACATCGCAAATATCGATTTCATCAAAATCAGTTTTTTTATCAACCATGTTTTTATTTACTTTAAGAAATCGAAAGAAGATTCTGAGGTCATAGAAATAAACTTTAATAGTGTTTATGGATTTTCCTTTTATGGTTTGCATATAATTAAAAAAATCTCTTAGGATATCAGGCATTTCATATTCGGAAATATTTTTCATATGTGTAAACCTCAATTCAGAACCAAAGGGATCAGTCATATTAATATATATTGATTAATTATTGCCACATATCAATAATATACCAAAAAAGGAGCATCTTCAACGTTTTTCCATTGTTTTTTGTTCTCCCGATTACACGAAATTTTTATTTCGTGTAATCATATTTTAAATTTCTGCAATAAATCAATAATATAATCCCATTATTCTCCGCTTGAATTTCTATTTGCTATTTTCAAAAATTAGTTTGCACTTATCAGCGCGATATTTTGAAATTATAAGTTCTACTGCCTGACCATTCTTAGAATAAAGAATGTTTTCTATCTTGATCAACGGCTGGCCCTGAAGAACCTGCAGATATTCGGCGTCCGCCTGCTCTGTGTACGAAATTTCCAGTGTGCTCTTAGATCTGGTTGGTAAAAGCGGATACTTCCCTCTCAAAATGTCGTACGAGGGCTTTTTCGTTTTTATGTCTTCAATTATTTCCGGAAACAAATTCAAAGGCAGATACGATGTGTTTAATGAATAAACATCTCCATTTTCCATCATTGAATATTTAATTTCTGCAAATTCAGAATTTTGAACATAATCCGATTCAAATGAATCTTTAAGAAATGGATTGTCGGACACTTTCATTACCTTTATAGCTATTATGTTTTTATCTCCCGGAGATTGACTGTCCAGAATAGAATCCGTAAATCCTGAGTACTCCTTTATGTCAATACTTGATTTTTTCTTTGCGACAAACGTGCCTTTCCCTTTTTCTTTATATATATAACCGCTGTTAGTCAGCTCGTTGATTGCCTGTCTTACAGTTGGCCTGCTTATCGAATATGTCTCGCAAAGAACCTGTTCAGATGGAATTTTGCCATCCTCTGCATATTCTCCATCCTCGATTTTCTTAATTATTAAGTTCTTTAGTTGCGAATAAAGCGGAATGCCATTAAACTTATTAATCATGGGTTTTTGCCTCCAATTAGTAAATATTATTAAATTTTGTCATTTAGAAAATCGATTATCTTTAGATATAGTAGGAATCTATGGCGTTATTACCTCATAACATATATACAACATTACCTATTATACTACACAATTCACATTAAATCAAAACATTTTTTCACTTGTTTTTCTTGTTTTTATTATAGAACAAAACCTTTAAAATATCCAGTTAAACTTTTAATGTAATGTCAATATCAAGTAATGATTTATTGCTCTCAATTATAGGGTTAATGTACTCAGACACAAACTCTTTAACCTGTTCGGGTGCCCTTCCTATATAATTTTCAGGTTTCAGAACCGTTTTAATATCCTTTTTCGTCATAGAAAAATGCTTATCGGCGATTATCCTTTCAATTAAATCGTTTTCCTGTCCTTCTATCTTAACCTTTTTGCCTGCTTCCATTGAATGCTTTCTTATTCTTTCATGAAGATCCTGCCTGTCTCCTCCAAGTTTTACAGCTTCCATCAGAATATTTTCGGTCGCCATAAAAGGCAATTCGTTTAAAATGTGTTTTTCAATAACTTTTGGATACACTACAAGACCTTTTGTGATGTTAATGTATAGATTAAGTATTGCATCAACAGCCAGGAAAGCTTCAGGCACGCTGATTCTTTTGTTTGCGGAATCATCAAGCGTCCTTTCAAACCATTGAGTTGATGCCGTTATTGCCGGATTTAATGCATCCACAATGACATATCTCGCTAATGACGATATTCTTTCACTTCTCATTGGATTCCTCTTGTAAGCCATCGCCGATGAACCAACCTGAGATTTTTCAAACGGTTCCTCAATTTCTTTCATGCTTTGAAGCAACCTTATATCATTGCTGAATTTATATGAACTTTGGGCTATTCCGCTAAGTAGATTCAATATTTTTGAATCGAGTTTTCTTGTATATGTCTGTCCAGAAACCGGATAAGTATCCTTAAAGCCCATTTTGCCGGCAATTATTTTTTCCAGTTTCTTTACTTTTTTGTGATCTCCGTCAAACAGATTCAGGAAACTTGCCTGTGTTCCCGTTGTGCCTTTTGAACCCAGTAATTTCATATTTGACAATACATAATTCAAATCTTCAAAATCAATAAAGATGTCCTGCAGCCAAAGGCATGCTCTCTTCCCCACTGTAACAAGCTGTGCGGGCTGCATATGTGTGAATCCGAGCGTTGGAAGATTATTGTATTTCAACGCAAATGCAGATAATTCTTTCATTAAGACAATCATCTTGTTTTTCAATAGCCAAAGGGCGTTTGTCATTAAAATTATATCCGTATTGTCGCCGACATAGCATGAAGTCGCGCCAAGATGAATTATTCCTTTTGCACCCGGGCACTGTTCTCCATAAGCCATGATATGAGCCATTACATCATGTCTGACCTCTTTTTCCATCTTTTCCGCAATATCATAATTTATATCATCTTTATATTTAATCATTTCATTGATTTGTTTGTCCGTTATATTTAAACCAAGCTCTTTTTCTGCCTCTGCAAGTGCAATCCAAAGCTTTCTCCATGTTTTGAATTTTTCATCCGGGGAAAATATTTCTTGCATTTCAATGCTTGCATATCTTGAGTTTAAAGGACTTTCATAAGTATCTTTCAACATTTTATACCTCCGTTGTCTTTCTTGTGTTTCCATATACTTACAATCTGAACGCAGATGCAAAATACTTCAATCGCTGTTTTCAGTTCATCCAAAGGTGGATATGTTGGCGCAATTCTTATATTTCTGTCGTGTGGATCGTTCCCGTATGGATAGGTTGCACCTGCCGGGGTCATTGATATTCCGGCTTCTTTTGCCATTGCAACAATTTTCTTTGCGCATCCATCCAAAGCATTAAAACTCATAAAATATCCGCCGTTTGGCTTGATCCATGAGGCAATTTCTTTTCCCGAAAGTTCCTTTTCAAAAATATCACAAACAGCATCAAACTTGGGTTTAATGATTGCCGCATGTTTTTTCATTATATCTTTAACATTCTCGATATTCTTTAAGTATTTAACATGTCTTAATTGATTTATTTTGTCAAAACTTATTGTTTGAATTGAGATTTGTTTTTTAATCAGTTTGATGTTTTCTTCACTCGAAGCCAAAATCGATACGCCGGCACCTGCGAAAGTAATTTTAGATGTTGACCCAAATATAAATACTCTGTTTGGATTTCCCGCTTTTTTACATTCCGATAGAATATTCTTTAATTGTTTTGATTCGTCAGACAGAGAGTGAAAAGCGTATGCGTTGTCCCAAAATATCCTGAAATCAGAAGCCATAGTCTTCATTGCCGCAAGTCGTGTGACCGTTTCATCGGAATAGATTATTCCTTCAGGATTACTGTATTTTGGCACACACCATATTCCTTTTATCGAGTCATCATCGGCAACAAGTTTCTCGATTTCATCGACATCGGGTCCGTCAGGAGTCATGCCGACTGTGATCATTTCAATTCCTAAGCCCTCACAAATCGAGAAATGCCTATCATAACCGGGAACAGGGCATATAAATTTTACTTTTTCATTTTTAGACCATGGTTTTTCGCTACCGACAACTTCAAAGTACATCGCTCTTAACATTGTATCATACATAAGATTCAGACTTGAGTTCCCGCCGATAATTATTTCGTTCAATCCGACTTCAAACATGCCGGCAAAAAGTCTTACCGCTTCGGGTATTCCCGCAAGGTCTCCATAACTCCTGCAATCCACGCCGTCTTCTGCTTTGAAGCTACTGTCTTTATTAATTAAATTGAGCATATCAGAAGCAATATCGAGTTGTTCGGTACAAGGAACTCCTCTTGACATATTCAGATTTAAATTCATTCTTTTAAATTTGTCGAGTCTATCATTCAGGGAATTTTCCAATACATTCAATTCGTCGATTTTCATTGATGCAAAAGATGCCATTATACTTCCTCCGGGTAATGAGTTCATTTACTTTATTCTATAATATGATTATTAAATATGCAATATAACGAAATATGAATTTTCTTAATATGTCTCATTATGATTTAAGCTAAAATGCATCTTCTATAATGTCAATATAAGCTGTTTCGGACTCTTTTTTCAGAACTTCGATAATATCAAATCTGATATTAAAGTCCTCCATTCTGTTTAATTTTAAAAACATTTGAGCTACTCTTTTGATATTAGTTTGTTTCTTCCAATTAACTGCCTCTGAAGGCATCCCAAAATAAGTGCCTTTTCTCGTTTTAACCTCAATAAAGCATATAAATTCATCCTTCTTTGCGATTATATCGATTTCTCCGATTTTTCCAGCTCTGAAATTTCTTTCGATTATTAAATAACCATTCGCTTTTATATATTCTGATGCTAATTCTTCACCATATTTACCAAAACTAATATTACTTTCCTTTTGCATAATCTCTCTTTCCGGGTTTGCTTTTAAACAAAGTTTCTTGTAAAACTTATTCGGTGTATTGGGCATAAACCATACATTTTAATTGCTTCGATATGTTCCTTTGTCCCATATCCTTTATTTCTTATAAATCCGTATTCGGGGTATATGGAGTCCATCTCGTCCATCATTCTGTCACGGGTAACCTTTGCAATTATAGATGCGGCTGCAATTGATACACTTAAAGTATCACCCTTTTCAATTGAGATCTGTTTGATTTCCAGATCTTCTAATTTTACGGCATCAATCAATAAAATATCAGGCGTTTTGGACATTTTAGCTACGGCCGATTTCATTGCAGTTTTTGTTGCATTTAATATGTTGATTTCATCTATGACTTTTTCATCGATTATTCCGATTGCAATAGAAATTGCAGATTCTTGAATTTCGTCAAATAATCGTTCTCTCTTTTTCGCGCTTAATTTTTTTGAGTCGTCGATTCCAAGAATATTTATATCTTCGGGTAATATAACACAGGCTGTAACCACAGGACCGGCTAACGGTCCCCTCCCTACCTCGTCTATCCCCGCAATATTGGCAAATCCCATTTCTCTTGCTTCACGCTCAAAGCTGCTCATTTCATGTAATTTTAATTGTTCTTTTTCACTTTTGCTGATTTTTTGGTGATTCCAAAGTGATTTTTCCAAGTTTTCCACCCCTAAATTCATCAAGGATAATTGCAGATATCCTTGACTGGTTTATCTCTCCGCCAGAAATGATGCAGCCTCTGTTTTTACCTGCTTCAAGAAGTATCTCCTCGCCATCTTTATTTTCAAGCGGTGTCAATTTGTATCTTTCAATAATTCTATCAGGATAATTTGATTTGAAAAATTCAAGAAGCGATGACGCTAATTCGACTGTATCCATAATATCATCCTTAATAGCTCCGGTGTAAGCAAGCTTCTGACCGACAACAGGATCGTCGAATTTTGGCCAAAGTATTCCCGGCGTATCCATAAGTTCAATTTCACGATTAATCTTAATCCACAGTTTGCTTCTCGTAACCCCCGGTTTGTCTCCGGTTGCAGCAATAGCTCTTCCCGATATTCTGTTAATGAAAGATGATTTCCCTACATTTGGCACCCCGACAACCATGGTTCTGATTGGTGTAAATATTCTGCCTTTGCTTTTTTCTCTTTCAAGCTTTTCCTTCATCATTTCCCGTAATTTAACTTTTAATTCATTTATTCCTTTTCCGCTTATGGAATCGACAAAAATACATTCGTACCCTTGTTTTCGGTACCATCTGCTCCACTCGACCGACAAGGCATCATCTGCCAAATCGCTTTTATTTAATACAATTATTTTTTTCTTGTTGTTTGTGATTTTATCAATGTCTGGATTTTTACTGCTGGATGGAATTCTTGCATCAAGCAGCTCAATTACAACATCAACCAATTTTAGATTTTCTGACAATATTCTAATCGTCCGAGCCATATGTCCGGGAAACCACTGAATGTTCATTATAGTCTCCTTATTTTACTTTTTAGGATGTCTTGATGAATCTTTTATTTATCGCTTCGTCAATTTTATGTTATTTCGGCTGATACTCCAATGACACCTTACCTGATTTATCGAGAGCACCAAAATCTTTAAACGGTGAAATCCTGAATACAGCGACCCCTCTTACTGCGCTGATTTTAAACGCGCCGAAAAATCTGCTGTCCTCGCTTATATTTCTATTGTCACCCATAACAAATATCGAGTCGTTTGGGACTTTATACGGATATTTTATGTTTAATGCACTCGTCGTTTTCTCAGTAGTTCCTTGAACGTATGGTTCGATTAGCTTTGCTGTTCCTTTTTCATTTGTAACATAAACAAAGCCGCCTTTGATATCCACAGTTTCTCCCGGAAGTCCTATTACTCTCTTAATTAAATCAACTTCGGGATTATTCGGATCGTTATCAATTATCGGAAGATATTTACTGTAATTACCGCTATTAAGCTCAACTACTACTATGTCTCCTCTGCTTGGAGCACTGAAAAGAACGCCCAGTTTATACTCAATTAGTGTCTGCTTGTCCTGAAGTGTATTATCCATCGAATGTCCATCAACCTGGGCACGTTCAAAGACAAATGCCTTAAGCAGATATGCAACAAGTAAAGCGATCAGAATCGCATTAACCCATTGAAGTATATCCTTTCTTAATTCTTTTCTTCTTCGTTGTTTGTTTGATATTTCTTCTTTTTCTTCTGAATCAGATTTATCGAAATCGTCGAATTCTTCAAACTCATCCATATTCTCACCTATTCGTAGTAATTTAATCAATAAAATAAAAGGGACTTTATAGTCCCTGTTTATATTACTTTCCTTTTGAAACGAGTTTTTCTTTGACTTTAGCCGCTTTACCTACGCGGTCTCTCAGATAATATAATTTGGCTCTTCTGATTCTTCCTTTTCTAATAATTTCAACATGGTCAACTTTCGGTGAGTGTGTCGGGAATATTCTCTCAACACCTACCCCATATGAAATTCTTCTTACGGTAAAAGATTCCCTTACCCCCGAACCCCTTATTGCTATTACAGTTCCCTCAAATGCCTGAAGTCTTTCCCTTGTTCCCTCTGTTACTTTAACAAAAACTTTCAGATAATCACCTATGCTTATTTGGGGTGAATTTTCTTTTAATTGTTCTTGTTCGATCGATTTAATAATATCCATTTCTTCCTCCCGGTTTTTCGAAGACGTTCATGCCTCTTTATGCAGCGGACCGCCCAAAATTTCGTACGCAATGAATTATATCATAGGGTTATATTATTGTAAAGCGTCAATCCGCACCCTTTGATTTATGTTTTTCATATAGGTCCGGACGTTTTTTTTCAGTCCTTTTTAAGGATTCTTCCAATCTCCATTTTCTTATGTTTTCATGGTGTCCGGATAAAAGAATTTCCGGAACTCCCAACCCTTTATACGCCTGTGGCCTTGTATACTGAGGATATTCAAGCAACCCATTGTACAAAGATTCATTTATGTAGCATTCTTCTTCTGAAAGCACCCCCGGAATCATTCTGCTGATGCAGTCAACTAAAGCCATCGCCGGTATTTCTCCTCCGGTCAGAACATAATCGCCCATTGAAATTTCAGAATCTACAATCATTTCGATTATTCTTTCATCTATCCCCTCATAATGTCCGCACAATAACACAATATGTTTTTCATCTTTGAGCATTATTGCCTTCTGCTGATTAAAAACCTTGCCCTGTGGTGTTAAATAAATTACATGCGGTTTATAATCTAGCTTTTCAATGATTGAATTATATGCATCAATAACGGGTTGCACCATCATAACCATACCGCTTCCGCCGCCATAAGGATAATCATCAACATTTTTATGGCTATCTGTTGAAAAATCGCGGATGTTAATTGTGTTAATTTCAATCAAACCTTTTTCCTGTGCCCTGCCAATTATACTTTCTCCAAGAATTGCATTAAAGCATTCCGGAAACAGGGTTAAAATATCAAATCTCATTTACAATTCAAGTCCTTTCGGCATTTCTACGTCAATCCTTTTATTTTCAACGGATATATTCTTTACCACGCTTTTTAAAGCAGGAATTAATATGTCCTTTTTATTTTCATTTCTGACGATGTAGACATCATTGCTCCCGGTGGGCACTATATTGACAAGCTCACCGATTTTGACATCATTTTCAAAAACTTCGCTGCCAACCAAATCACAAATAAAATATGATCCTTTTGGAAGTTTGATAGCATTTTCCCGTTCAATAAGAATAAAATGTTCCTTCAATTTTTCCGCAGAATCTAAATTATTTATTTCTTTTAACTTTACATAAATATCATTTTTATAGTATTTAACATATTCAATTTCTTTCTTTATCAATTCATCTTTAATTTGAATATTTAAATGTTTTAATTTCGAAAACCTTGTAGGCTCGTCAGTTAAAGGAATAATTTTTAATTCTCCTTTAATGCCGCGTGTATTAACAATTTTACCTATCTCAAGAAAATTTTCCATAAGCGGTAGATGCCTGCCTTTCATTATGAAAAATGGCGAACATTCGGGAACATTATGAATGCAGATAACTTCAGTACTCAAAATGCCCCTTTTGTTTTCGCCGGTTTTTCTTACTGTACTATTTCTATTATCACTCTTTTATTTTCTTTAATTGCAGCAGCTTTAACCACAGTTCTGATTGCCCTTGCAATTTTACCCTGCTTGCCGATCACTTTACCCATGTCATCTTTAGATACTTTCAATTCAAGAATGAAAGTCTTATCTCCGTCAATTTCATTCACCAACACTTCGTCAGGATAATCAACAAGCGCTTTTGCAATTATTTCGAGAAGTTCTTTCATGTTTTTACCCCCGTTTAAAATAACTTAACCTATTGTAATATTCCCGTTTTTTTCATAAGAGCTTTTACGGTATCAGTAGGTTGTGCACCTTTTTTAATCCATTCCAGTGCTTTTTCGCCGTCGATTTTTACTTCGGCGGGATCGGTTAATGGATTATATGTTCCTATTTCCTCGATAAATCTTCCATCGCGAGGATATCTTGAATCAGCTACAACTACTCTGTAAAACGGAGCCTTTTTTGCACCAATTCTTTTTAATCTTATTTTAACAGCCATCTTTTCACCCCTTTCCCGGAATTCACTTATTTATATTAAAACGGCATTTTAAATTTTCCAAAACCTTTGTTGCCGCGTTTTCCCATGTCACCCATCATTTTAAACATTCTTTTCATTTCTTCAAATTCCTTAAGCAACCTGTTTACATCCTGAACCGAAGTTCCGCTTCCTTCTGAAATTCTTCTTCTTCTGCTCGCATTTATTATTGAAGGTTCAGCTCTTTCTTTTTTATTCATTGAATTGATTATTGCCTCGGTTTTCGCCATCTTCTTTTCGCTTTCAACGGGATCGATGTTCTGAACCGCTTTATTGTTAATACCCGGCAGCATATTCATCACTTCTGATATTGAACCCATTTTTTTAACCTGCTTAATCTGATCCAGATAATCATCGAAAGTAAATTGCTGAGTTCTCATTTTTCTTTCAAGTTCAAATGCCTGTTTTTCGTCAAATGATTCCTGTGCTTTTTCTATAAGACTCATGACATCGCCCATACCCAGTATTCTTGATGCCATTCTGTCCGGATAAAAGGGTTCTATGTCATTCATTTTCTCGCCGATTCCTGCAAATTTAATCGGCTTACCGGTAACAGCTCTTACTGAAAGTGCTGCTCCGCCTCTTGTATCTCCATCTAACTTAGTTAAAATCACACCATCGATTCCCAGCTTTTGATCAAAGCTTTCGGCTACATTAACGGCGTCCTGTCCCGTCATCGAGTCTACCACAAGCAAAATTTCGGTCGGTCTGATTGTTTTTTTAATGTTTGCAAGTTCATCCATTAAAACATCGTCAATGTGAAGTCTGCCCGCAGTATCGATTATAACAAGGTCGTTCAGCATTTTAGTAGCATGTTTAATACCTGCACCGGCTATATCCGAAGGTTTTGTCTTATCGCCCATTTCAAATACGGGAATATCAAGCTGCTGTCCAACAATCTTCAATTGATTTATAGCTGCCGGTCTGTAAATATCACAGGCAACCAATAAAGGTTTCTTGCCTTGTTTTCTCAAAAGATTTGCAAGCTTTCCGGCAGTTGTGGTTTTTCCGGAACCCTGTAATCCAACCATCATATAAACAGTAGGAGGATTTGATGAAAAAGTGGCTTTGCTTTGCTCATTGCCCATCAAATTTACAAGTTCTTCATGAACTATCTTTATAACCTGCTGTCCGGGTGTGAGACTCTCCATTACATCCTGTCCAACGGCTCTCTCAGAAACTTTTTTTATAAAATCCTTTACGACTTTAAAATTCACATCCGCCTCAAGGAGTGCCAGTTTTATCTGTCTCATCATGTCTGTAACATCTTTTTCAGAGACTCTTCCCTGACTTCTTATTTTTCTTAATGTTTCCTGAAGTTTTCCCGATAAACCTTCAAATAAAGCCATCTATATCCTCCGGATGTGATGAGTCATAAAATATTCTCTTCATTTTACTATAATCATCACATTAAATAATCATTGTATTTCACTGATAATATCTGAAATATCTTTTTCTATAATTTTTAATGTATTTGAATCTTCTGCTGAAATGTTCTTGTATTCAATGGTTCTTAACAGCTTAAGTGCCTCTTCCGCTTTATTCTTTTGTGTTGAAAACTTACTCACAAGCTTAAGCTTTTCTTCAAATTCCACCAGCGATTTTTTCGCTCTTTTAATGTTATCAAAAACGCCTTGCCTGCTTATATTAAGCTGCTCGGCAATTTCTCCCAATGAATAATCACTGTTGAAATGCAAATCCAATATTTCCTGTTGTCTTTCTGTGAGCAACTGTCCATAAAAATCAAGCAGCAGGCTTAACTCATAAATTTTATCCATAAAAAACCTCAGGGTGTAAAGCATTTATACTTTACACCCTATTTTATGGTATCGGTTTTTATTTGTCAAGATATTTAACTATTTAATTATTTTTTTGTCCTGCAGCAAACTAAGTAAATCATCGTAAGCACTTGTTGAACTGTCGATGCCTTTCTTTATGGTGTCTAAAAATTCTTTGACTTTTGCCTGTGTCGCCTTGTCAATTGTATCTCCTGTTGTTCCCGGAGTGTCACTTCCTCCCGGATTTACTGCAGGACCTTCCGTGTCTTTGAACAAATTCACCAAAGCTTCGTTCAGCGTATTTCCGATGCCATGCTTAAAATCATTTCCTTTCTGATATCCGACCACAACTTTTCTCACCTGCGGAATTGCAGATGGACTGTCCGCCTGGATGTAAAGGGGCTCGACATAGAGCACACTATTCTCAATCGGTATTACAAGAAGACTTCCCTTAAATACTTTCGATTCTCTTTGCCCAAGCAAAGTCATTGTTTCTGAAATTTCGGTAATTTGATTAATATTAATCTCAACCTGATCTGTGCCAAGTATATTTGTGTTTTTAGGGAAGTTAAACAAAATCATATCTCCATAAACCGCACTTGAGTTTCTGACTGCAAGCCAGGAAACCATGTTATGCTTGTTTCCGGAAGGTGTAAAGGGCCTCATAAGAATCAGTTCCTCTGTTTGCCCTATCTTTCCCGGAAGTTTGATCATATTGTAATAAGGAGCAATATCGGTAACGCCTTCCGAATTGGTTGAATCAGGATATTTGGCTATATTCCAGGTATCCTGGTTTGTATAGAACATCGATATATTGTCTTTCGTACTGTCTGCAGGGTCTAAATGATATCTCTTTAAAACTTCAGTCTGAGTCATAAGCAAAGACTCAGGGTATCTCATATGTTCGGAAATGTATGTTGGCAAAACTTCTGTCTTGAATACTTCAGGATACATTTTTTTATAGGATTCAATTATCGGATCGGTTTTATCGATTATATAACATTCAACATTTCCGTTATAAGCATCGACCGAAATTTTAACTGAGTTTCTGATGTAATTCACGGAGTCATATTCCTGAGAGTACGGAAAGTCATTTGTTGATGTATACGCGTCAAGAATCCATTTTAACCTTCCGTCTTTTGACAAAACTATGTAAGGTTCGGAATCGATTTTCAAAAATGGCACAGCCATCTCTACCCTGCTAATAATTTCTCTGTTCAGCAAAATCTTTGAATTATTGTCTACATTTCCTGATATGAGCATATTCAAATCACTGAATTTTAAAGCAAACAAAAGTCTGTTCAGGAGTGTAAGCTTTATTCCGCCATTTCCGTTATAGCTTGTAGTTATGTTGCCATAATCTATTTCCTTTTCCTTATCGACAGCCCCCGGAGGATTTGTTATTACTACATCATCTGTAATTTCACCGTAATAAATTCTCGGCTCTGTGACTTTTAAATTCGTCTCGTCAACAGACTCCATGCGTAAGTCTTTAAGCAGGAAGTCAACTTGTCCCTGAGCAGTAATTTTATTTATAGGATTCACAACCACGCCATATCCGTGTGTATATTTAAACATATTATTTATATAGGTTTTTTGTTGATCCGCTAATTTGCTTTTGTCAATCTCTCTTGCAGTAATAAATATAGGTGTTTGTTTCCCGTTGATTAAATAATTAATAATATCACCGTCTTTGAAGGTGTAAAAATTAGTTATGCTTTGCAGCTGAATATCGCTATCCAATGTGGCCTTATAATCTACGACCCTTATGTTGTTTACTGTATCGAGATTGTTGTTTATTATCTCCGGAGTCAGACTCTGCATTTTAGGAAAGTCGTAAGAAGAAATTTTATTAAAGTTAAAAGCCGATCTGGTCATCTCCATATTATACTTTATATAATTTTTTTCATAATGCAGTGCGTTCGGTTTAACAACAAAAGATTGAAAAACGCCGGCAATTATCAATACAATAATCCATACTACAGGAAATACTGCAATTGAAATCGCTGCGCCTTTAAGTTTATTTCTTAAAATAAATGCGAACGCGATTATAACAATTGCCATGAGTAAATAAGGCGCAAAGGTAAAATATTTCAACCAGATGTTGACATCGACGTAACCTGCTCCTTTTAAGTCAATAAAGTTTGAATATACAATTCCTTCGCTTTGGAATTTATATGAAAACGCCTTAATGATAAACAGTATTGAAATATTCACAAGATTATGAATTAAAATTGTTTTAACCTTTAAATTTTCCAATGTCAGAGTTTTATAGAATGAAACCAGCATCGTCAGATAGTATATGACCGTATATATAATCACTATAATCCACAATGTCAATAAAAATTGATATATTGTCAGCAAAAACGGTCTTTGAAAAACATAATATCCGATATCTTTGCCGAATATTGGGTCAGTTTTTCCAAACGGAACAAAGTTTAGAAAACTCAAAATCTTTGAGTAAATCATATTTTGCGCGATAAAAGCTCCAAATAAGGACATTATCGCAGCTATCGGAAGATTTGGAAGATATCTTTTTTCCAGACCGTTCGACTCAATATAATTATTCATATTCCTTTTAATAAAAATATTTGTAACTGAAATTACGACAAATATAGAAATAAACGCTGTTAAGAAGGATATTACTTTATAAATGAGATTCTTAATATACACTGATGAAAAGTTGCCAAGTTTGTTGCTTATTTCGTCAAGCTGTATGATATTAAGATATATCGTACATGCTATAATGGCGCCTATAATAAGCACCGCGGCAATCACCGCAATTATTACTATCTTCTTGACGCTTCCTTTTTTCTTTTCTTTAAATAAATCATAAATCATAATTTTGCCTCCTCTATTCCACTATCCCACTCATAAAAACTTAAACAATTTCTAGTTCAATAATGCGTCTACAAAATTGGCTGCATCAAACTCCTGTAAATCTTCAATTGCTTCCCCTACACCGATTAGTTTGACCGGTATACCAAGTTCGGATTTTATACTAACAATAATTCCTCCCTTTGCTGTTCCGTCAAGCTTTGTCAAAATAATTCCCGAAACATCAGTACATTCGTTAAAAGTTTTTGCTTGCGCTACCGCGTTTTGGCCCGTTGTTGCATCAAGCACCAGCAATGTTTCTCTGCTTCTGTCCGGCAATTCTCTGTCAATAATACCGGATATTTTTTTTAATTCGTCCATCAGGTTCTTTTTTGTATGTATTCTTCCGGCAGTATCACAGATTAATACATCCGCTTTTCTCGATTTTGCCGCCTGGATTGCGTCAAATATGATCGCGGCTGGGTCTGAACCTTCTTTATTTTTAATTATTTCCACTCCCGCACGGTCACCCCATATTTCAAGCTGTTCCATTGCCGCTGCTCTAAAGGTATCACCGGCTGCAAGAATTACTTTTTTGCCGCTTTTTTGAAAATTGAAAGCAAGTTTGCCAATGGATGTTGTTTTTCCGACTCCGTTAACGCCTATCACGACTATTACAGCAGGCTTCCTCTCTATGTCGATTCTAATGTTTTCATCGCTCAGTATTTCGACTAATTTTTTTCCCAACAGATCTTTTATTGCTTTTGGATCAACTATTTTATTCTCTTTAACCCTCGCCTTTATATAATCAATTATTTTCTCTGTAGTATTTATACCCACATCTGATGAAATTAAAATCTCTTCCAGTTCATCAAACAAATCTTCGTCAATAACCCCAAAAGAGGCCAGCATTCGGTCAAGTTTTTCCGAGATGTTTTTTCTTGTTTTTAATAACCCTGATTTAAGTCTATCATATATCGCCATTTATTTGTTTTTCTCCTTGTTTGCATATGTGACACTTTATTAACCGGCCTTTTCATCCATCTTCATAGAAATTATTTTGGATATGCCATGTTCCTGCATCGTCACTCCATATAAAGTATCGCAGGATTCCATCGTTCCCTTTCTGTGGGTTACCATGACGAACTGTGTTTTATTCGAAAATCCCCTGATATATTCCGCAAATCTGTATACATTTGCATCATCCAGAGATGATTCTATTTCATCCAAAATACAGAATGGTGTCGGTTTCAACTTAAGAATTGAAAACAATAAAGCGATTGCCGTAAATGCTCTTTCTCCGCCGGATAATAGCATCATGTTCTGTAGCTTTTTCCCCGGAGGCTGCACCTCAACCTCAATTCCGCTTTCCAAAATATTCTCTTCATCTGTCAAAATCAATTCTGCCCGCCCGCCCTGGAATAATTCATTAAAAACTTTGTTGAAGTTTTCATTTATCAATTTAAATTGCTTTATAAATTGTTTTCTCATAATAACTTTCATTTCTGATATTACCTTATAAAGCTTTTCACAAGCTAATTCCATA